>JAZDOF010000341.1:0-3644 GCA_043799015.1 Pseudomonadota bacterium
GAGCAGGCCTGCACGGGAAGCAAAAGGAAACATACCGCCGAAACCACGCCGGCCAACCGGTTCGCGCCACCCATTCCTCTTCCTCCTGTAAATCTTACGGCAACGTTGCCGAAGACCCGTTCACGGCCTTGTGTGATTTGAGTAGTTCAATGATGTCGGCATCCCCTCGATGCTCCGCATGGTCGAGGGCCGTCCGGCCTCGTTTATCCTTGATGTTCAGGTCGGGCCCATGTTCCAGGATGAGCTTTACCAGCGCGGTAGGGGCTCTTGATGCCGCCTTCATCACCACCGTCGTGCCGTCGTCCGCTTGGACATTTACCAAGAAAGCCGCTTTGCTCAGAAGGAGTTTAACGATCTCCGCGTGTCCCCCGGCCGCGGCAAAATAAAGCGCGGGAAAAAGAGTTTCCTCCGGGCCGTGGCCTCTTGTTTCCTCCCGGCCTTGGAACAGTTCTTCGTCTTTCTTGAGCCACCATTGTACGAGTCTTAGGTTACCCTTGTACGCGTACTGGACCAGAGCCACGGACCAATCGTTGGAATCGACATTTCCGGCCAGGAGTATTTCCACAACAGCGAGGTGCCGGCCATGGAGTGCAGCGCCCACCCCACCCCCGGTCGCACCGTTCTCCAACAGAAGTCTTACAGCTTCCACATCGCTGTTTCGAGACGCGCGAACCAGTGGTGTGTCGTTTTGGCGGAGCCACCGAGGCGCTGTTGCGTCGCCTTGGCCGCCTGCTTCAACACCCGGCACCGTGCTGGGGTACTTATCGCCATTGACGCCCGCTCCTTTTCTTAGGAGTAGTCTTACTATTTCAGAATGGCCGTTCTCGGCGGCCTCCCCAAGAGCGGTGTTCCCCATGCCGTCCCGGGCATCCAATACGGCACCTCCGTCCGCGAGCAAGCGAACGATGTCGAGGTATCCATCCCTCGCGGCATTCATGAGGACCGTCCGCCGGCCATAGGCCGCGACCGCATTGACGTCCGCCCCTCGGTCCAGCAAGACCCGAACAGCTTCCGTCCTTCCGTGGATGCCGGCATGGATGATAGGCGCGCCAATCCTCGTTCCAGAATGCAGATCGGCGCCAATGTCCGCGATGAGCTTCAGCATGTCCTCTGATCCCCACCTTACTACTTCCAGGACCAGGTTCTTATCATGTGCCGCTCTGTTTCCCAGATCGGAGCCGGCACTCAACAGGAGTCCTGCTATATCGGCTCGCCCGGAAATTGCGGCTGATCGAAAGACCGGCAGTAAGTCCTGCTTGTTCCTATCCGTTTCGGTAAACGAATCCAACAACACGCGCACGACTTCCACCTTACCGCCGATCACGGCATCCATGAGAGCCGTGTTGCCGCCCTCTCGTTGCTCCGAAACATGTGCGCCCTTTTGCACGAGGAGCTTCACGGCTGCGACGTGTCCTTTTCGAGCCGCCCACATAAGCGACGTCCAGCCTTCACCCTGCTTTTCGTTGACGTCCGCGCCGCCGTCGATCAGCCGCTGAATCTCATTGGCGTCCCCAATCATTGCGCCGGCATGGAGCGTCATTTCGGCACCGTTGGATAGAAGCAGGTTTATGATCTCCTTGTCGTCCATGAGTCCGGCCCACGTGAGGGCGGAAGTGCCGTTCGGAAGCTTCGCCCTCACATCGGCCCCCTTGTCCAAAAGCAGTTTCACCAGGGCGACATTCTTCGTGAGAACCGCGCCCAAGAGCGGCGTCGATCCATCCGACGCCTTTGCCTCCACATTCGCTCCTTTGGCTAGGAGCTGTTGAACCGTTTCGAGTTCCTGATCGTCGACCGCTGCTCGCAGGGCCGTAGTGCCGGCTTCATCCGTTGCGGTGATACCTTCGGCGACTTCTTCTTGGCGATCAGCAGTGACGAGCTTTAGGTCAGGGGGTTGGGGCCGTCTTCCAAAACATGAGATCGGTGAGGAGGCTGAGACCAGTGCGGTGAGCAACGTGAAAAGGACAATCAGAGAATAGGGACACGTCTTCATATGAGTCTCCGGTTCATCGACCGCGGGGCATGGGGTTGGAGGCCCGTCCCCTACGTGCGCGCCCGGATACCGCTCCGATGCGGTCACGAACCGACGGTACCTATGGCCTTTTACCGTGAGGACCGGCAAGCTGCCGGTCCTCACCATGGCGATTCGGTATTACCCCATCCTCTTGAGCAGCTCAGGCGCACCGAACAGTGCGTCCGTGCCCAGTTCTTCTTCAATCCGCAACAGTTGATTGTACTTGCAGATACGGTCCGTACGGGAGGCGGATCCGGTCTTGATCTGGCCCGTTCCAAGTCCCACCACGAGGTCGGATATGGTGGTATCTTCGGTTTCACCGCTGCGATGGGATACCACCGCGGTGTACCCGGCTGCGAAAGCCATCTTCACGGCTTCAAGGGTCTCGGTCAGCGATCCGATTTGATTGAGTTTGATCAGGATGGAATTGGCCGTGCCCAGATCGATCCCCTTTTTCAACAGATCGATATTGGTGACGAAGATGTCGTCGCCGACGATTTGAACTTTGGATGCAAGACGTTCGGTCAAGAGCTTCCATCCCGGCCAATCGTTTTCATCGAGCCCGTCTTCCAGAGACACGATTGGATAAGCATCCACAAGCTTTTCGTAGAAGTCCACCATTTCGGCTGCGTTCTTCTTCACGCCCTCGCCTGCCAGGTTGTAGACTCCGTCCTCGTAAAAGGAACTTGCCGCCGCGTCCAAGGCAAGGAATATGTCCTTTCCGGGTTTGTACCCCGCGGCCTCGATTGCCTGCATGATTACTTCCAGGGCTTCTTCGTTGGACTTCAGGTTCGGCGCGAAACCGCCTTCATCGCCTACCGAGGTATTGAGGCCCTTGCTTTTTAGGACCTTCTTAAGGGAATGAAAGACTTCCGCACCCATCCGGAGCCCTCTGCGGAACGTCGGCGCACCCAGCGGCATAACCATGAATTCTTGGATGTCCACATTGTTGTCCGCGTGGGCCCCTCCATTGAGGATGTTCATCATGGGAACCGGCAGTCTCCTGGCCCCTATCCCGCCGAGGTATCGATAAAAGGGAAGTCCCAACTGATTCGCGCATGCCTTGGCCGCGGCAAGGCTTACACCGAGTATCGCGTTCGCCCCAAGATTCCCCTTGTTCTTGCTGCCGTCCAACTCGATGAGCAGCAGGTCGAGTTTCCTTTGCTGAGACGCGTCAAGTCCCAGGATGCTCGGCCGAATCTTCTGCATCGCGTTTTCGACGGCCTTGAGCACGCCCTTTCCCATGTATCGGCCGGGATCTCCATCTCTCAACTCTACGGCCTCGTGAACGCCGGTGGACGCGCCCGACGGTACAGCGGCCCTACCCATCGCGCCTCCTGAGAGGAACACTTCAACTTCGACCGTGGGATTTCCCCTCGAATCCAGGATTTCCCGCGCCTTCATATCCGCTATCGTGAATTTCATCACCGACCTCCCGTAACAAGATGATTATCGGAGCAATTCCATCGGTTCCGAGACAAAAGGCCGTCACCCGCAGAACCGTCCCCCCGTTTACCCCCCTTTTTGATAGCACCACACCGGGTCGGTAACCAGAAGAATCGATCATGGGAAAGGGTAAAAAAAGGACTACCAATTTGCATTTGAACGGATATAATCAAAGCTGTATCAGCAT
>JAZDOF010000365.1:0-4767 GCA_043799015.1 Pseudomonadota bacterium
TTGAAGAAGAATCCAAGGCATCCCTCTTTGCAGTTCAAGAAAGTGGGTGAATTGTGGTCTGTGAGAGTGGGCCAAGCTCACCGGGCTTTGGCTGTCGAAGACGGTCAGGGCTTCATATGGGTATGGATCGGCGCACATGACGAATACGAGATGTTGCTCAAGGGGCGCTAACCGTTGTTTTTGTGACTCCGATTGATTGCCTCCAAGAATGACTGGCGTCGAAGCGGACCATGGTCCTTCCGCACAAACATCCCCGGACTCCCAAGAGGGGACACTCAAACATATAATGACTCACCATTTTCATTGACTATCCACACCATCTAATCCAAAATATCACTTCTTGTCCATCTCAAAACGCTCCCGGCCATCCACCACCTGACGCTTCCAGCGCCTTCCCCATTTTTGGAGCGTCGCCTTTCTTGGGGAAAGACCATCACCTCTTGTGTCTTATTCTATGATGCGACGCGCGTGGGAAAAGTGGGACTTGTACGTTACCGGCACAACGAGGGAAAACGCTCCGGTTAGCCCGACCGCGATTGGCCGGAGCCGCAACCCAAAAGGGGGAAGGCCAAGGGTGCCGCCATCGCGTTGACTCTTCGTTGCTGTTCTGGAGCATCGGGAATACCTTGCGTTGTGGTGACCGTGGTATAGTACGGTGTTCTCTCGATCCCCGCGGTGCCGAACGCTAGGATCGCAGCGTTATCCGGGCTGAGCGGTACGGGCGTCTTTCGATGACCCAATGCCCTGGGGTTACAGGAGACGGTTCGCGTTCCCCTCGGCCCCGAATTCGGGTCTGGATGCAATATTCAAGGAGGCTTTTTCATGAAGGTTATGGCTTATTCGGAGGTCACCCCGACCGTCTTCGATGGTTCCGAAGTCAAGGGAGTAGCCGGCCGCGTCGTTATCGGGAAGAAGGACGGTGCCGAGAATTTCTGTATGCGGGTTTTTGAAATCGCCGAGGGTGGAATGAGCCCCAGGCATTCACACGCGTGGGAACACGAAGTGTTTATCCATTCCGGGGAAGGTGAAGCGTATGGAAATGGGCGATGGAACCCCGTCGAGAGCGGCAAAGTGGTATTTATTCCCGGCGGCGAAGAGCACCAGCTCCGAAATACCGGGAAGGGCAAGCTGATATTCGTCTGCCTTGTCCCATCGAGCGCACCTGAATTATAGAGCGAATTTTTTTCTTGACAAGGCAATCCGACGCGGGTATGTAAGTATTACATACATTGCGCCGGCATGGATTCGGGTATATGAAGAGAATAATCGGCGCACGCGCCGCAACCACACAGGAAAAGGCTCAGGATCCCCTCGGGTTGGCCGTTCCTCCCGGAGGCATGAAGCTTATGGAGGCCCTGAAGTCGTTACTCGCGGAAAAGAGCTTCGATGCCATCACTACGGCGGAGATATCTCGAACCGCGGGCGCCAATGAAGCGCTTATCTACAGATATTTCAAGGACAAGAGGGGCTTGCTTCACAAGGTGCTTGCCGAGTACACTCTGGAACACCTTCTCCAGATAACACACGCGGTCGACCGTGTACAGGGTGCCCTGAACAAACTCAGAGCACTGATGAAAGGGACAATATCCTTTCACAAAAAGAACCGAGTCTTTTCGCAAATCCTAATATTGGAAGTCAGGAACTATCCGGGCTATTTTGAGAGCGACGCCTACGAGCTTGTTAAGCAGTATGCTCGACTCATAGACAAAATAGTGGAAGAAGGCGTCCGCAACGGAGAGATTCGAGAAGACATTTCCCTTCCATACGTGAAGGATGTGATCGTGGGAAGCATAGAACACGCCTGCCTCCGGTCGGTGGTGTTCAATCGGGACTTCGATGAGGAATTGCTTGCCCAAAATCTCACTGAAATGGTAATCGGCGGACTGGCCCGGCCCCAGGCGCCGCCGACGTCCGACGATCATGAACGGGTCTCGTCCGCTGCGGCGGGAGCCGGCACCAAGGGGCCGAAAGCAAAGCGCACGAAACGGGCCCGAGCCGACACCGGATAGTAGGACCACGAATCCTTTGGGGCCGTCATCGGAAGCCGGTACGTGGACGATACGCTGTTCCGGCTGATGACGGGTCACCGGAAATGTCGCCGGCCGTCCGGTCGGGATTTAACCGTAACCTTATAGCCAATTATCACCATCGAAAGAAACGGGCATGACGTCAGGCCTCAGTCGCGGCTCGACGTCCGTCCGCAGCGGTCCGCCGGTCTCTCAACGCTTGAGGACCGCCATGGGACGGGTGCGTCCCACAGCGAGACTTGTTAGGCGGCATACGAGTTCAAGGAAGCGTCCCCCAGGATGGGAGCGGCGGCGGATCCGGGGTCGGATGGAGCGGTTGGCGAAAGGGATGTCCGTGTTGCCGCTGGGACGTTTCGGGACTTCTCAGAAAATCCCCCCAGCCCCTCTTTATAAAAAAGGGGTAACACAATGATTCCTAACTTCTTTTCTGATAAATGGAGTATACCATGAACCTAACGCCTGAAACGCCCCAAGAACTGGCGATGCTCAGAGAAGCCGTTCATCGGGCGGCTAAGGATAAGATAGCCCCGCTTGCCGCCTCCATCGACGAATCCGGTGAGTTCAACCGGGATGTGGAATCGCTTTGCTGGGACCTTGGGCTATTGACTTTGGCGCTACCGCCGGAATTCGGCGGACTGGAGAAATACTCGGGCACGGCCCTGTGCATTTCCGTTGAAGAGATTTCTCGTTATTGCGCATCATCGGCACTGCTCCTGATCATTCAGGCTGTGGGATCGTTCCCCATCGTTCACGGAGTGCGCCCGGAGCTTAAGGAAGAAATTCTGTCAAGAATCCGGGACAATCGTGAACTTGTGGCCTACCTGGTGACGGAACCCGGCGGCGGTTCCGATGTTGCGGCCGTAAAGACCACGGCTGTGAGGGACGGCAATGAATACCTGATCAACGGAGCGAAGTGCTTCGCGACCAACGGCGGAGTGGCGTCGCTCTACTCGGTCCTGGCCCGGACATCTCGCGGAGAAGGTCATGACGGCTTATCCTTTTTCGTGGTGGATCGCGACAGCCCCGGACTTACGGTGGGAAGAAAGGAAAACAAGCTCGGCCAGCGTGGTTCCAATACTACGGAGGTCTTTCTCGATGACGTCCGGGTACCCGCGGACAATCTTCTGGGAGAAGAGGGAAACGGGTTTCGACTTGCTATGAAGGATTTCGACATGTCCCGACCGGCGATAGCGGCCCAGGCTTTGGGGATCGCCGAGGGGGCGTTTGATACGATGGTGAAATACTCCACCGAGCGGCGGACTTTTGGAAAGTGCATTGCGGAGCATCAGATGATTCAGGCCATTCTCGCGGACGCGGGAATGCTCATAGAAGCGGCTCGCGGGTTGGTTTATCGCGCGTCGGCTCTGTATGACGACGGCCGGCGGAACACCAAGATCGCCTCTATTGCCAAGTGTTTTGCCAGTGATGCAGCCATGAAGATTACCACCGATGCCGTACAGGTCCTGGGAGGATACGGGTACACGAAGGATTTCCAGGTGGAACGGATGTTCCGAGACGCGAAGCTCACGCAGATATTCGAGGGCACGAACCAGATTCAGCGCATCGTAATCGCCCGGGAGATATTGAAAGAAGTAGGCTTTTCAATTTGACGGCCACCGCGGGACGCACGGCACATCAGCCTCACGGATGGTCCGTTTGAGGCGTGGGAGGCAGCACCTTGTTCAAACTAAATGATGAACAGCGAATGATTCTCGAAACGGTAAGACGCATCGCGGCCAAGGAACTTGCTCCCAGAGCTGCGGAATTGGATGAAACAGCCGCGTTCCCCGAAGCTGCGGTGGTCTCTTTTGCGGACAATGGGCTGCTCAATCCCCTTTTGCCCGCGGAGTACGGCGGCGTAGGACTTAGTCTGTTGACTTTTTCCATGATTCTGGAGGAAATCGCCCGGGCCTGCGCATCATCGGCGCTGCTGCTCATAGCACAGGCGGACGGCATGCTGCCGATTCTTCACGGCGGCAGCCAAGCCCTCAAAGAGAAATACCTTTCGCTCCTTGGAGATGATTCCCGCCTGTTGACCGCGCTTGCCGCGACGGAGCCGTCCGCGGGATCCGACATCGTGTCCATGCGAACCAAGGCCGTACGCAAAGGCGACAAGTACATCATCAACGGCCAAAAGTGTTTCATAACCAATGGTTCGGTCGCCGACTTTTTCGTGCTTTACGCGTACACGGACACGTCAAAGGGTGCTCGAGGAATTAGCGCATTCGTGGTGGAGAAAGGTTTTCCGGGTCTTGCGTACGGCAAGAACGAAAACAAGATGGGCATGCGTGGGTCGATCAATTCCGAACTGTTCTTCGAAGACCTGGAAGTCCCCGCGGAAAACCTCCTGGGTGTGGAAGGCGGAGGCTTCGCCAATCTGATGAACACCTTGGCCATGAGCAGACTGTTCTGCGCGTCTCAGGCCGTGGGAATAGGGCGGGGCGCCCTTGAAGAAGCCGTCGCGTACGCTCGGGACCGGGTGCAGTTCTCCAATCCCATAGCGGCCCTTGCCCCCATACAATTCATGGTGGCTGACATGACCGCGGCAGTGGAGTCCTCGCGATTGCTGACCCATAAGGCGGCCCAACTCTTCGACGACGAGGACTTCCAACAGGCCGGTACCTTTGCAGCGCTGGCAAAATTCACGGCTTCGGATGCCGCGATGCGCGTCACAACGGATGCCGTCCAGATCTTGGGCGGGTATGGATACATGAAGGACTACCCTGTTGAAAGAATGATG
>JAZDOF010000558.1:0-5165 GCA_043799015.1 Pseudomonadota bacterium
AACCGGTTGGTGCTTGAATCCTAGCCTATGTGCCGTCTCCGTGTCCCTTCGTGTCTTGGTGATTTTGTGGTTTGATTTTCACGAGTTGACAAAGGGTCGCACCGAACGATTACCACCCCGCAATGAATTTGGAAAGCTTGATCGCGTCGACGCAAGTGTTAAAGACGGCAGGTTGCCTACAAAGGAGCTGATATGCGGTATTTTACGTTTTCACAAAGACGGTCGGACGTTGCTTCATGCGGCAGCGCGCCGCTAAGTCGGTTCTTACCGATTCGATTCGCCGGCGTAGTCGTCGCTCTTATCGTGTCGTGTATGTTGATCGGCACGTGGACCCCCGGGCTTGCCGAAGACAAGGTTAGGATCAGGTTCGGAACCTTGCCGGTGTTGCAGGCATTGCCCCTTTACGTGGCCAAAGAGAACGGCTTCTTCGACCAAGGCAACTTGTCCGTTGTGTTGATACCGTTCAATACCGCTTCGGAAAAGGATATCGCCATCGCTGGCGGCAACTTGGACGGATACTTCGGGGATCTTGCCACTCCCTTGGTGATCAAGGGAAACGGAGTGGATATCAAGATCGCGGCCGTGAACTATACAACAGCCGGGGACCGGAGGATGTTCGGGGTGTTGGGAAAGCCGGGCGGGCCCTACAAGACCGTAAAAGACCTGGCCAAAGTTCCCGTAGCCGTTTCATCCAACTCCGTAATTCACTTGGTTACGGAAAAGCTTCTCACCTCGGGAGGGTTGGCCTCCACGAACGTCGCAACCCTTGAAGCGAAGAACATCGGCCTTCGTTTCCAGATGTTGGTTTCCGGTCAGGTGGAAGCCGCGACGCTTCCTGAGCCGTTGGTTACGGCGGCTTTGAGTAAGGGCGCGGTGCTTCTGGCGGACGACGCGGGACTGTCCGAGAGCCAAACGGTCCTCATCTTCACCGGTTCGTTCTTGAAGACTCACCCCGGCGCGGCTAAGGCCTTTTTGAACGCGGTCGACAAGGCGAACGATCTCATCAACACCGAACCCGACGCTGTAAGAGGGGTCATGGTGAACAACATAAGGCTTCCGGAACCCTTGAAGGACAAGTATCCCGTGCCGCGCTTTCCCAAGCTCAAGCCCCCGGAACGCCGGGCCGTGGAAGACGTGGCGCTTTGGTTGCAGGGTAGGGGGGTGATTAAGAGCGCGATCAGTTTCGAAGAGATCGTCGATGAGCAGCTTGCCCGCTGAACTGATTCGCGGCCGGGGACTCGCCAAGTCGTACCAAACAAACGGCCGTTTGGTACAGGCGCTGACGGAAACGGACCTTATGCTCGGCGAGGGGGAGACGGTAGCCCTGGTGGGACCGTCCGGCTGCGGAAAAACAACCGTTCTTCTTTTGCTTGCAGGTCTGGAGAGGCCCAGTTCCGGCTCGGTGGAATTCAAGGGGTCTCCTCTGGGAAAGCCTCACAAGGAAATAGCACTGGTATTGCAGGATTATGGTCTATTCCCATGGAAAACGGTACGGGAAAACGTGGAGCTCGGGCTCCGCATACGTGGTGAACAAATTGACCGCGGGAAAGTGAATTCGCTCCTTGAAGAGCTGGATATCCTGGACAAGGCCCGATCCTATCCCCAACAACTGTCCGGAGGCCAAAAGCAGCGGGTGGCCCTCGCCAGGGCCCTTGTCCTGAATCCCGCGCTATTGTTGCTTGACGAGCCGTTTGCCGCGTTGGACACGTTAACCAGGGAGCGCCTGCAGGACTTACTGGCCGCTGCTTGGAGGGCCAGGAAGTTCGGAATGGTTCTGGTTACTCACAATATTCAGGAGGCGGTTCGATTGGGAGGGAGGGTGCTCGTCATGTCCGCGGGGCCCGGGCGCATTCTCTCGGTCATAGACAATCACGCCGCGTGCTCGCTCGACTACGACTCTTGCGGGGCGTTTTCATCGCTATGCCGTGAGGTCCGGCGCGGCATCGAGGAAGGTTCATGAGCGAGGGCCGCGCTTACCTTGCCGCCGCCGCGTTCCTCATGGCGGCATGGCAAACCGCGGCATGGCTGGCCGGCCCAAACGTCTTCGCGACTCCCGCGGCCGCTGCGGCGAGGCTTGTTGCGGAGGCCGGCACCCAAAAGCTTTGGCTCCATATGGCGGCTTCGTCGTTTCGTGTGTTTGCCGCTCTGGCCGTATCTTTCGTGACCGCGGTACCCACCGGCTTGTTTCTGGGGCTGAGTCCCAGAGCGGACCGTTACGCTCGCCCTTTGATAAACCTTACATATCCGGTCCCCAAGATAGTATTCTTACCCGTCGTGCTTATCATTTTCGGGCTGGGCGATTTGGGAAAAGTGGCGATGCTGTCGATCATACTGTTTTTTCAACTGTTAATAACCACGCGTGATGCCGCTCGGCAGGTCAGCCGAGCCGCGAGGTACTCGCTCTATAGTCTCGGCGGCACAAAACGCCACCTTTTCATTCACGTGATATGGCCCAGTTGTCTCCCCGGTGTGTTCACGGCCCTTCGCATCGCCACGGGTACGGTCGTCGCCGTATTGTTTTTCGTGGAGTCCATCGGGACCGAGTACGGTATGGGGTTCTACATCATCGACGCGTGGGGACGGGCCGACATCCCGGGAATATTCGTGGGAATGACGGTCCTGGCACTCATGGGAGTCGTATTGTATGAGGCCTTCGACGTCATGGAACGTTTCTTCTGCAAATGGAAGCAAATCTGACGGATCGGTCGGAGTCGGCATATGAAGCCCGGAACCTTGAAAGCCTGGTATCAGGCAAGCAGACCGCCTTTCTTCGTTGCCACCCTTATTCCTCTGGTTCTCGGCGCGGTGGTGGCCGGTCAAGTGGCGGAGGTGAGTTACGTCAGGTGGTTGGTGGTTCTTGTTGCATCGTTCTTCGTTCATTTGTGTACTAACCTTGCCAATGATTATTTCGATTACCTGTCCGGAGCGGATGCCGGCGAATCCATCGGCGGGTCCAGGGTGATCCAAGAAGGCAAAATAACCTCGGACCAAATCAGGGCCGCCCTGTACATCCTATACGGCGGTGCTCTGGTTCTGGGTCTATGGTTGGTTTGGGAAACACAGGTCCTGTGGCTGGTTCCGCTGATGGGCTTTGCCTTTTTTTCCAGTCTGTTCTATACCGCGCCGCCGGTACGGTACGGCTATCACGGGCTTGGCGAAGTATTTGTAGGGCTGAACATGGGGCCGGTAATGGTGGTCGGCTGCGCCGGAGCTCTGGCGGGGCGGTTCCTTCCCGATGCGCTGTGGGTATCGGCACCGGTGGGTGTCATGGTGGCAATGATCCTCTATTTTCAGTCGCTGCCCGATATGGAGACTGATTTTTCCACGGGAAAGAGGACCATTGCCGTAAGGCTGGGCCAAGGGGGGGCTCTGTGGGGAATGAGGTTGTTCCTCGCCGTCGCGCTTCTGTCCATGCTTGTCCTGACTGCGGCGGGAAGGATATCCATCATAGGGATTGCTTCATTGCTGACACTACCCCTTGCCCTGAAGACGGATGCGGTCATCCGGGAAACGGAAGCCCGTCAGGATCTCCATGATCGGGGAGGTCTGGTGCGAGCGTTCTATCTCCTCAACGGGGCCATCTTGATCGCGGCCGCGGCGTGGGCATGAAACTTGTTCGATCGTAATCGTTCACCACGATGAGTGAAGAACGAACCACGAAGACACTAAGGCACAAAGAAATCAAAAGCTTATGTTTTCTCAGGCCTTCGGGACCGAGCATCCGCCTTCACTGACAGGCGGACGGAATTAGCGGATTAGTATGTATTTGTGAATTATTTCAAATTCTTCTTCGTGTCTTGGTGCCTTTGTGGTTTGATTTCCAGGGGCCGCCGACCCGTCGCTGTGAACGTTTACGTTCGATCGGTAGCCGAGGTGGAAAGGGCATAGGCGTCAAAATAACGGTCCAATTTTTATGATATCATGTGGTTATATTCCACCGGCTCTTCCTTACAGCAGAGACCGACAGAGAAATCCCCCCCAACCCCCCCCTTTTGTAAAGGGGGGCAGGGGGGATTTCTCTTCTACCTGTCGCCTTATTTTGACGCCTGTGGGGAGGGACTTTTTTGAAGAAAGTCCCCCCGCGCAATCTTCACGTCCGTGAAAACGTCCGCTACAGGTGGGTCTCCATAACCTGCCTAACGTTCCTGATCCGTCTTATCGTCCCTCATATACCACGCGGTGTCCTGGGGCTTCTGATGTTCCATTTTGTACTTCGCTACGGAATCTCCCGATTTGAGCCATCTTACGGCTTCCGCCAACACGATGTCCTTGTCGGGTTCAACCGGATTTCCGTCCGAGCGGCCGGCCGTTTTCTTATTCTTCCCGTTCAGCTCTTCTCTGAGCTCCGCTTCGGTCAGTTTGTCCACTTCCTTTTTCAGGTCCGCGTCCGGAATGATGCCGGTCTTCTGTATATGTCGCCCTTTGGGCGTGTAATAGTAAGCGGTGGTCAAGCGAACGCCCGAACCGTTTCCCAATGGAATGACGGTCTGAACCGATGCCTTGCCGAAAGATTTGGTACCTATCACCAAGCCTCGGTCGTAGTCTTGAACGGCCCCGGCAACTATCTCGGAGGCGCTGGCGCTACCCTCGTTGATCAGGACCGCAAGCCTGAAGTTGTAATGCCGGCCGCCCTTTGAGGCGCGGAATTCCATGCGTTGGTCCTTGGACCGGCCGTCGGTGTAGACGATCAGCCCCTGGTCCAGGAACAGATTGGATACCATGACGGCCTGGTCCAGCAGGCCCCCGGGATTGTTGCGAAGGTCCAGAACAAGGCCCTTTATCCTCTCGTCCCCTCCGAATTCCCGGATGGCGGCATCAAGCTCGGCATCGGTCGACTCCTGAAAACTTCGGATCTTTATGTAAGGATATCCCTTCTCCAACACCCGACTTCCGACGGATTCAACCCGAATCAGGTCACGCTTTATTACGTAATCCCTGGTTTTCTTAAATCCTTCACGCATTATCGTCAGGGTTACCTTGGTACCCTTAGGCCCCCGCATAGCCTTAACGGCTTTGTGAAGGTTTATGTTTCTGGTGAGCTCCCCGTCGAGCTTTATGATCTTGTCCCCGGGTTTGATGCCCGCCTTGTAGGCGGGGGTATCTTCAATGGGTGACACGACGGTTAGGATTCCGCTATCGAGCGTGATCTCGATGCCGATACCGCC
>JAZDOF010000384.1:0-3437 GCA_043799015.1 Pseudomonadota bacterium
TCGTGGGGGCGGTTTCCGCTTGGGGGGTCGGTTTGACGGGCGTTCCCACGCGGACTCCTTTTTTGCAGCCGGCTACCCCAACAAGCTGTCCGCAAAAAAATTTTACACGGCCGGGACAAAGGTTACGATGACCAGGCAGACGAGCAGGAGAATGAGGAAAGGGGCGACCCCCTTCGAAACTTCTACGAGGCTCTTGTTCGTCAAGCCCATGGCCACGAACAGGTTCAGACCGAACGGCGGAGTCAAGAAACCGAATTCAATCACCAACACCATGATGATGCCGTAATGCACCAAGTCGATGTTGAAGCGGTTCAGCGTCTCCAAGAAGAGAGGGGACAGGATGAGCATGGCGGACACGTTGTCCATGACGGTGCCTATCAGCAGAAAAAGCACGTTGACCAAGATCAGAAACACCCACCCGGAATGGACGTGAGCGGTGATCAGGTCCGCCACCTGGTGCGGGAGCCGGTGCGCGGTGAGCAGCCACAGCAGACACATGGCGCAGGCGAGAATGAACAGCAGGCAACTGGAAAGGATCGCAGCCTGCTTGCAGACTTGGGGCACGTCTCGGAGGCGAAATTCTTTGTATACGAAAACCTCGACGAAAAGGGCGTAAACCACGCTTACCGCCGCGGCTTCCGTCGCGGTGAAAACCCCTGCGTAAATGCCCCCAAGGACTATGAAGGGCAACATCAGACCCCAGAATCCCTCCCGAAGAAGCCGAAAAGTCTCGCTCCAGGTGTGCCGTTCCCCGGCTCGCCATCCCTCTCTATGAGCCAACCACAGCGTGTACATAATGAATACCGCGCCTATGAGCAACCCCGGCCCCACACCTGCCATGAACAGCTCCGCGACCGATACGTTCATGACCAGACAATATAGGATCATAGGGATGGAGGGAGGGATTACGATGCCCAGAGATCCGGCGCTGGTAAGAAGGCCGATGGAAAAACGTTCATCATACCCCGCCTTGACTAACGCGGGTATCATTATTGATCCCACTGCAACCACTGTGGCGGGGCTCGAGCCGGACAACGCGGCGAAGAAGATGCACGCGAGGGTCGAAGCGACGGCCAAGCCGCCGGGATAACCGCTTACTAGGGAGTTGACGATATCGATGAGCCGACGTGCCATGGCGCCTTCGGTCATGATGCTGCCGGCGAGAATGAAGAACGGGACCGAGAGAAGAATAAAGTTGTCGAGAGCGTTGAAGAGCTGCTGGGGGAGGACCAGCAAAGATGTGGACGTGTGCGCAAAGAGACAAACACCGGTGGTTACCGCCATGAGTACCGCGATCGGCATCCCGATGATAAGGAGAACAAAGAAACAGATCACCACTGTTGCTATCATGACGCGACACTCGGCAGTTTGTACGGATCGTTGCGAATCAGGGACTTCAGGTGCCGGGTTCCCTGGGCGAAGAAGCGGATGGACATAATCAGCGAGAAAAACGGTATGGGCAAGTACGCCCAATACTTGGGGAATTGAAATACGGCGGTTACCGTGCCGAATGTGTGCAGCTTCATGGTCTGCACCCAACCATAGTAGGCTACTATGACGAAGAAGACTCCCGATATCAGGGCAACCGTCACGCGGAGGCCGTGCAGCAGCCTATCGTTGGAGACTTTCTCGTACAAAAGATCCATGCTGAAGTGAGAGCCGTATTTCACACCGAGCGACGCGCCGAGAAACGTCACAAAGACGCCCATGTACCGGCCCACCTCTTCGGTCCAAGTGAAGCTGAACCCCAGGATGTACCTGCAAATCACTTCGATAAAGGTCATGAACGCAAGGCCTAAAAGGACAAGGACCAACGTCCATTCTTCAATCTTATTGAGAAATTGAACGATCTTTTTCATAAACATACGCACTCAATGCCGCAGGCAGGGCCTGGAGTATCGCTCATTCGGGTTCACGTCCGCCGGACCGGACTTTGTAGGGACACGGCCCTGGGAGAAACATCGTAAACGTTCACCGCGACGGCTCGCCGGCCCGGGAAAATTAAACCACAAAGGCACGAAGACACGAAGAAGGATTCGAAATGATTCACAAATACCTGTTGATCCGCCAATCGTGTCCGCTTGTCGGTGAAAGCAAGTGCTTGGCCCGCAGAGGCCTTAAAAGTATTAACCTTTGATTTCTTTGTGCCTTCGTGGTTCATTCTTAACCCATCGTGGTGAACGATTACGGAAAGCCGGCCCGGCCGGCCGCCTGCCCTGTCTCCCGCGTTGCTACGCTGTCGTAATGACGGGAAAACCTTACTTACCCGAATGCTCTTTCACCTTGGCCAAGAAGAAATCGAACAGCTCGGGCCCGAATTTCGGCCGGTATTTGTCCCACACAGGCTTGGTGGCCTTCTTGAAAGCCTCCTTTTCTTCCGCGGACAGCTTGACCAGCTTCACGTTGTTCTTCTCACAGTATTCCTCGACCGACAATCCACTCTGGGGCAATTTCTTGGAAAGCTCGGCGTTTACTTCCCTGTTAACCTTGATGCACAAGTCCCCTGCTTCATAGAAGTATTTTTGCTGTTCAGGGGTCAGTTTCTTCCAGAAGTCCGGGTTCACGATGATGATGCACTCGGTGAGGATGTGACCTGTAAGGGTGGCATGTTTGGTGATTTCGGTCGCCTTAATGAGGACCGATGTGAGCAGCGGGTTTTCCTGCGCGTCGATGGTGCCGTTCTGAAGGGCGCTGTATATTTGAGGGAACGCCATATCAATGGGCGACGCCCCAAGTTCCTTGAAGGTATCGATGTAGATCGGGCTGGTCATCACTCGTATTTTTAACCCTTTAAGGTCTTCGGGTTTGCGAACGTCGCGTTTGTTGTTGGTGATGTCCCGGATCCCGTTTTCCGTCCAGCCCACACCGATGAATCCCTTGGCCGGGAGATAAGACCAAATTTTCTTCTTCACTTCAGGGTCGTCCAGCACCGCGTATGCGGTCTTCACGTCCGGATACACAAAGGGCAGGTCCGTCACTGCGACCTCGCCGACGAATTTCTGAAGGACCGCATTGCTGATGGCGGCCATTTCCAAGGTGCCTGCCTGTACCTGTTCCGCCAGTGAATCCTCGCTCCCAAGTTGGGCCATGGGGAACGTCTTTATCAGGATTGCTCCATTGGTCTTTTGCTTGACGTAGTCCGCAAAGGCATCGGCCCCCTTTGACTGGCCATGGATGGGGGGGGCCACATGCCCGAATTTGATCTCCATCGCGCTTCCGGCTTTGGATGGTAACGCGGACATCCCGACCACCAGTATCAAGGACAACGCAAACACCACAAATCTCTTCATGTTATACCTCCCTAAACAGGCATGAGATTCCGAACCTTCACTTCACAACATGGTCGCGGCCGACTCACGATACACCGGCCGGGGTCCCATAGGCGCCGACAGCGACCCTATGGGGCCTCACGCCATTTTTGCAGCAGCAAAGACGAT
>JAZDOF010000393.1:0-4351 GCA_043799015.1 Pseudomonadota bacterium
CCGGGTATATGGAGTATCCGGCCCCGCCGAGAACTATGGGAGCGTTTGACCGTGCCCGGCAATGGGCTATCAAATCCTTGACATCATCAAGGAACCATCGCTTGTCACGCATGCACTGGTCGTCGATGTTTCTGATGGAAACGCCGACGATCTCGGGTCGAAACTCCCGGATCACCCTATCCAGGGCGGAATGTGGGTCATGGAACAGCATCAGATCCAACGTTCTCACGTCATGGCCTGCTAATCTTGTGGCCGCGGCCGTGCATGCCATTCCGAGAGGCCAGGAGGCCATGTTGATTTCTTCCCGGTTGGCCGATACGAGCAGGACTCGTGCCGGTGATTTCGAGTTCGAAGCCATCAGAATTTATCCGAGTGTTTGTCAAGCTTGATCCAATCCGAAACAGGCTCGTAGATTTTTTTCTCGACGTTAGCCCGCCACACCCGCGCCACCGGAAATCTGTTGTTCCTTATGCTTACGGGGGCACACAGCCCCCCGCTGTCGAAATCTTCCAGGGATTGAAGAGCCTTGAGCAAACCCGGTCCATTGAGTCGGCCGGCCTTATCGGCCCTCTTGAGGCATTCGACCGCTATGAGCGCGTTCATAAACACCTGCATGTAGAAGTTGTCCCTATATTTCACCTCCGGATGGTATTTCTCGGTTAATGCCCTGATCTTGTTTATCATGGGCACTTCATCGTTCCACCAGTACATATAAGGATTAACGACGGTGTAGCCTTCCGCCAAAGGACCGAGCTTATCCAGAATCAACTTCGTGGCGCCCCAAAACGTGCCCATGAACGTGCATTTCATGCCGAGCTCACGACATTTGCGAATCACCGACGGCACGGGCTCAAACAGAAAACCCTGAAAAATCACGAAGTCCGGGTCCTTCCGTTTCAGTCCCGCTATCTGCGCAGAGATGTCCGTTGAGCCCAGCGGCACCACTTCGTCGCCTACCCAATTGAGCCGCAGTCTTTCACAGGTGATACGCCCGAACTTGATGGGGTCGGTGCCGAATTCCGAGTCGCTGTAGAAGAAAGCCACTTTGGCCCCGGGCTTCTCCTTGGCGATATACTTCAGCAAGACCGCAAACATGTCCCCATAGGTCGGTCCGGCCACGAATGTGTAAGGATTGATGCCCGGCTGGGCAAGCTCCCCGGAAAAACTCGTCGACCCGTAAAGGACATGGTAGCGGCTGTTGATGTCCTGGGCCATGGCCTTTCCCAGCGCGGTACTTTCGCCGAACATCACCAGGGGGTTGTCGCGGGCCATGATCCTGCGAAAGGCTTCGGACGCGACATCCACTTTGTACTGCCCGTCCTCTATCACCCATTTTATTTTCTTGCCGTGAATGCCGCCGGCTTCGTTGACCATCGTGAAGGCATCCACCATGGCCATGGCCCCATCGCCGCCGGCAAAGGCAAAAACGCCCGTCAGCGGCATAACCGCACCGACGGTGATTGACTCCTGCCCCGAGACGGGCCCGGCAATCATACAACCCAACCACAACACACTCAGAAGCAATAGATTTCTTTTCTTCATGTTGATTCAGTCCTTCCAAAATGAGGATGTGCATTGTGCGACGAGTATACGCGCAACGGCCGTGCGACGGATCTTCCGAAAAGGCCGGCCCGTATCTTGCACCGTAGCACGAAGCTCGAACCTCTTCCAACTCTTCTTGCCCCACTATTCATAATAGAGTAACCGGTCGCCTTACCTTTGATTCCCGGAACTCTATGGAGTAAGCTATGGTACTGTGCCATAGACGACATGACGGCCCCTGAGCCCAATCTCAAGCCGTTTCCGGGGAGGTCCGCGTAATGAAGGACCGGGACAAAATCGACGACCGCTCTGTAGCCTTGCCGGATCGGACATTCCGCACGGCGAAGGCCGGCCCAAACGGCGCCGACGAATGCGAAAACGGTTACCGGCTGCTCTATGAAAATGCACCTCTCGGTTATCAGTCTCTGGATGGAGCAGGTCGTTTTCTGAGGGTAAATCAGGAGTGGACCAACCTGCTGGGGTATTCCCGGGATGAGGTCGTGGGGGGCTTCTTTCACGAGTATTTGGTGTCCCGCAACAGGCACGCCTTTCGGGAGAAGTTCGCCGAGTTGTCCCAGGGACGTTCGATCCGAGGGCTGGAGCTGGAGATGGCGCGGAAGGTCGGCGACCCCATAACCGTAGCCCTGGACGCAAATACGGTAATTGATGAGAACGGGGACTTTCGGGAAGTGCTTTGCATCGTGCGGGACATCACCGAGAGGAAGAGAGTTGAAAAGGCCATCGAGCGAGCCAAGAAGGAATGGGAGAACACCTTCGATTCCGTGCCGGACCTCATTGCAGTGCTTGATGACGACTGCAACATGGTGCGTCTGAACAAGACCATGGCAAATCGGCTGGGGATGGATGTGCGCGATGCCGTCGGCAAGAAGTGCCACTTAATCGTACATGGACTGCCGGGTCCGCCGGATAATTGCCCGCACGAAATGCTCCGGAAGGACGGGAAGGAACACGCGATTGAGCTGCACGAACCGAGGCTTGGGGGGACCTTTCTGGTTACCGCGTCCCCCATATATGGTGAGGACGGAAAGCTCATCGGCAGCGTTCACGTGGCCCGGGACATCACGGAACGAAAGATTGCGGAAGAGGAACTACGCCGCGCCCACGACGAATTGGAGCACAGGGTCCGTCAGCGAACCGCCGAGCTTCGAGCGGCCAACGATCTGTTAGTGCGCAAAATACGTACCATCGATCAATTGTACGAACATATCGTGGAATCCGGAAAGGCCAAGGCCATCGCACAGCATACCGCGGAAGTCGCGCATGAGTTGAGGCAACCCCTTGCAATTATAGGCGGGTTCGCTCGTCGCATATTGAAACATTTCTCCGTGCAGGGCCGGACCGAGAACAAGGCGCTCAAAGAGTCTTCCGGCATAATAGTAGGCGAGGTCGAGCGGCTGGAAAAGATCCTCACCGGCCTCATAGAGTTCACCCGCCGTGAAACCTTGGGCTTACGGCCCGTCAATCCCAATGTCCTTGTTCACGAGGTTCTGACCGTTAATGAAGGCATGATGCAGGACAAGGACCTGACCTACGAAGTCAACCTGGACCCGAACGTGGGGGAGATCCTCCTCGATCCCGAACGCTTCCAGCAGGTTTTGCGGAACATCACGGCAAACGCTATCGAAGCGTCGACGCGGGGCCAGGTTATCCGCATTGAGACCGCGCTTTCCAAACCGAGCGACAAGGCCCGCGAAACCGGGGAACTCGATTCGGAGGAGTATTTCGAGCTGAAAATACAAAACCAGGGCAGTATTATCCCGCCCCACCGGATCGAGGAGATCTTCAGCCCCTTCTTCACCACCAAGGAATCCGGCATGGGCCTCGGTCTCACCCTCTCAAAACGCATCATCGAGGATCACCGCGGCTCCATCTCAGTGAAATCCGACAAAGAGGGGACGGTTTTCACCGTATGGGTGCCGGCCCGAAGGCAAATCGCGGGTAATGCGGATGAGACGTTGAGTGACTGATTGCTCCCCTCGCACAGCAAGATGCCGTACTTGCTTCCGGGAAAACCACCGGCAGGGAATTGTCCGGTAGGGGGTCGGCCTGGAGCACCCAGCGGTAGTGTATTACGTCGCTGCAATGTACCGGCTTTCAAAGCGGCCCGGGGCCATAAGCCGCCCGTATGGCGGTTCGGGGATATCGGCGATTACCTAGCGCGAAGTCCGCGAGAGATGCTCATCACCGGCAATGAACCAAAGAAAGCTGTGGGTATCCAACAAAAGGAGCGCTACATGTACGCCTTAATGTCCTCGATGGGCTCATTGAAATCTTCTGTAAATGCTATCAAGCCCTTCGCACTTCCAAACCGACGATTCCGTTTGCGCTCGACGATCGGAGTCAATCTCGCTAGGGGCCTATCCTCTTTGGAGATTATTACTTCCTCACCCGCGGCGGCAAGTTCAACGAGTTCCCTGAAATGCTCTTCCGCCTGCTGAATGTCCACATGTCTCATTCCATTTTCCTTTGTGCCGGCAATGATCCGGTCGGAAGCCGCCGACGCTGCTTGTAAACGGCACGTGTCGGCCGACGGATGCCTTGGGCCACATGGGCCTCCGTTACAGGCATTCACTTCGCTTTCTCAATGGTTGTCGACGAACTCGTTCGTGTCAAGTGGAAGACGTGAAGCACACAGGAGGATGCCATGCCGGTGCGACGCGGGATGATACCGATGACGCGAGGGCTCATGTCGCGGCTCGGGTCCCGGAGCCGGGCAATTCCACGGGTAAGAACCCTCGTCTTGCCTGAACCGGGTCCGGCCAAGACCAATAATGGGCATTCGTTCCAC
>JAZDOF010000396.1:0-20394 GCA_043799015.1 Pseudomonadota bacterium
GTATTGGGACCGGAAACCCGTCCAGAGCGAACTGTAATTCATCAACGGCTATGCGACCCTTAACCGATGGAGAGGCCAAAGGGCCTTTAATGTCGAGAGCAACGGAAATCTCTCCTTCCGGGTCCTTAACCTTCTTGATCCAATCGGGCATCAGCCCGGCAACCGTTTCGGTCCTGAGAATGGGGCTGATATCCTGAACAAGGGTATTCATGGAAATGAACAAATCAACTCGGGGACGGCGGGTGGGACCGGTGATGGACCCGTTCAAGACAATGGGGGAGTCGCGAAGCGTAAAATTAATATCGTTCAACACGATCTCATCCGCGTTCATCTTGATTCGGCCTTTGGTTTGCTTGACATGCAAACCCAAAAAAGGAATAAAGCCCGACACTTGGTCAAGGTCGGCCTCTAAAGCGATCGGCGACAAGAGGGCCCGGCCACGTAGGAAATCCTCAAGGCGGCCGGTCCAACCCACCCTGGCGATGCGAATGAATCCCTGAAGGCCGGCATCCCGCAAGGGCTTGCGTTCGTCAGGTGCGAAGGAATCCAGAGGCAGATACGAACAGACCTTCTGAAGGTCCAAACGCGCGTCGGTTATCATAACCCCGGCCAAAGCATCCTTGGAAGTGAACCCGGTCACTCGGGCCTCAGCGGCGAAATCAAGGCCCGGTAGCGACGCTCGGGTTAGGTCCAAACGCACCAGGCCGCTTTCCACCGTCAGGGCTAATTCAACACCGGCCTGATCAATTTGGATGTCCCGACCCAACCGACGCTTAGCCGCGATCACCAAACGGGAAAAGCCGGCGGTGCCGGTAACCCGGCAGTCCTCGGTAGAGCCTAAAAGCTGCATGTCGAGATCGGCCAGTCCTCCGGAAAACACGGGCTCCATTCCCATGACGGACGCGGGGTAGCCCAGCACCACCAAGGGAAATCCGGAAAGCCGAAGCCGGCCGGCGGCCTCGGGTTCGACGCGTCCCGGCCGATGTCGAAATCGGCAGGAAAGGTCGAAGGAGCCTCTTGTTGTCCCTTCCAGGACGGCCCCCGTCAAGGTGAGGCTTACGGGCCGGCTTCCTTTAATGCCTTCGGCCTTGAGCGCAATGTCTCCGACCAACGCCCGGGCCGCGTGGCCGGGAGACCCCGGTCCTCCAAATACTATCTTTCCCCCCTTAATCTCCAAGCAATCAACCACCGTACTCAAGAAGCGACCTTGAAGGCCCTCAGCCGACGACCCCGCCCCCCACTCCCGTTGAAAAGACGAAGGGGTCGGAAGGAAAAGGACCGGCTCGACTATGGTTACATGGGGTATGATAAACTTGCCCCGTGTCAGCCCGGAAAGACGTACTTCGACGACAAGCTTTTTCACCAGCGCCTGAACTCGCCCGGTCCCCGGGTCCAACCCTTTTAGACCATCAACCGTTAGGCGCGCATGACCCGCTGACAGCCAGGTCAGTTCGGCCGAAGCGTAAGACAATCGCTTGTGAAAAGATCGTTCGACGCGGGGTATGACCACGCTTAGCAGGCGATCGGCGTCCAAGGCGAGAACGAGAAGGAGATAGGCCGTCAGGCATAGAATAACCAGTCCGACGCCAAGGAAAAGAACCGGCTTGGCCGCGCGGAGGATACGGTTCGGCAGTCGGCCGGTTTTCTTTATTTGAGCGGGGTCCATGTGGAGCAGGATAGCCTCGCAGTGCTTATCCGCAACGGCACTGTCCCATATGGCCGATGACGAAAATTGGTTCCCTCATACGCTCTACATGCTTGTAGGGGGCGCAAGGCGAGGACTGCGACAAAGTGTTAATGCCGATGCGCGCTCCGATGGCCGGTAGGGACGACGACCTACTCCATGACCAATGGCGGTGAGCAAAGGCGAAACACCTTGCTTAAGCCTACGAACAGGAGGCTCTCGGCAAAGGCCATAACCGCGCATGGCGTGGAAAACCGCCGGGCGGTCGCACCGTCTCCGTTGAAGCCGAAACGTCGTCCCCGCGAAAGCGGGGACCCATATGTAGCCCGGAAGCAAACATGGATTCCCGCCGGCGAAGGAATGACCGTCTCCGATATGCGTGCAGGGGGATTGCCTCGTTGCTTCACCGCTCACAATCACCCATATTCAGGTACGGGAATCTTCCGGAAAAATGTCCGTGAACTATCCGCAGATAGATTTGCGTTCCCGGTATTGCCGAACTGAACACAAGGGCGACCGCTGGTCGCCCCTACGAAGCCGTCCGGCAATTGAGGTACAACGTAAAGGTGATTCCGGAACGCTCTACCAGCTCCTTGTAAGTCGCTTCATTCGACATATCTTCCGGCGAAGAATGTTCAGTCTATCTCGGGTAGCACCCTGGGCCCGCTCTTGTTCTTTAGCCGCTCTCATTTCCAGGATTTTGGCTTTCATTTCCCGGACGCCGGTGGTGTTCTTCTTCTTCTCAGGGGCTGTGATGCCTTTCTCCTCTCGAACGACGGCTATCAATTCCTCTCTGTTCATGCCATGCACACCTTGAACATCGGGTACTTTCAAGGCCTCTTCCCGGAGTTCCTTGACCGTCCATTTGTCCAACGGTTTTTCTGTTTTCTCCTTCTGCTTCTTCTCGGCCATCTCTCCTCCCAATGGAGTTATGTATCTATTCTTGCGAAAGGACGCATTATGAATGAAAAGCGATTTGGATTCAATCGTCAAATCGGCCGGAGAGTCCGGCACCCCCACGGGGTCATCCGTGGAGTCGCGCCAGCATGTCGAGATCAAAGGCTTCTTTCCTGTTCCGAATGTCATAATAGAAAAGAACGGTCCAGACGGAGACGAACATAGTTGCAACAAGCCCTCCGAACAACCCAAGTATTTGACCGATTCCCCACCAAACCAGCCTCAGATAATCGGGAGACAAGAGCTGCATCAGTTCCGTGGGCAATCCGAAGAGCAGTGAAATGGTAACTTGAAGAATAAACAGGAGATTAAGCAGGATCACCAGTCTGGTCCAGTAGCTCCGGGGCCAACTCCCTTCAGCTTGGCCGGAAACCAAATCCCAGCTTCTTGCCAGTGCCCTAAACCCGCCTCGATTCTCAATTATGACCACTTTGTCGAAGAGGAGGAACTTGGGAAGACAGTAAAAGGGGATTGTCAAAAGCAGCGGCCACGTGAAGATCGACCAACGTCCCGAGCCCGTAAGGGACTTGGATATGAGGTAGAAGATGAACCCCATCAAGAGCACCGCCGCCACCAGCACCAGCGCGCTGACAAGGAAGAGCAAAGTGGTGCCGACGAAGCGCCCCAGCCGGCTGAAAACGAATCGATAGGCCTCGCCGACTGCGATCCTGCGTCCTAGGTATACCGAGGACACGGCGTAAATCAACGCGCCTTGGGAAAGATACATCACCCCGAGCGACACCATGCAAAGAGCGATAAAGGCCCCTAATGCCACAAAGGCGGCTATCAACAAATGGCTGTCGTCCCAGTATCTCGCTGATGCCGCGATAGGAACGGCCAAAGCGACCACACCTACGATAATGGCAATGGTAATAGCCCAGGGTATCACCATGATAGTCATGAATTTAAGGAAATGGGCGCGGCAGATGTTAAAGCCCCGGTCCAGAATACCTCCCAATGACAAGGGCTCGAAATCCTCGGGTCCTACCGGCTTGTCCCAAGCGGCATCCGCGTCGCTTTCCGAAGGCTGTTTCGGACTCACATCAATCAGGAAGTCCATGTCGATGACTTCGGTTTTCCCGTGCAACGCAGCGTAAATCGGCGCTTCCGCAGTGGCCGTAGGTGCGGGCCCCACAACAGCGGCGGGAGGCGCGGGCGCGTCCGTCACACAAGGGGGGCAGGGGGTCTGCTCTTCAACCACCAAGAGAATTACGTCATCATGGTCCGCATCGCTCGGTGTATCAGGTACCGGCGGAATGGGAAGGTCCGTGGGAGCCTCGGGCGACACGTCCGCTTCTTCATGCGTACGAGGTAGAGGTTGAAGATCCGGGCCCGAGACCTTAGATTCAACGGCTTCCTCGACGTCCGCGGTCTCCGCCTTGGGAGGCACTTCCACAAGGGTAACGGTTGGCGCGGCCGGGCCCGCCCGATCAACCGACATCGACGCTGTAACGGCACTTTCTTCAGGTTCCGGGGCGGTTTTTGGGCGAGGGGCGGCAGGTTTCGGACCACCCGTCGGAGGGGCGGCAGCAGGCGCGGAGGCTTGTTTCTCGGTCTTCGGCAGTTCGGGTGGCCCCTGCTTCCCGGAGGGAGGACGAGGGACGGGCCCACCGGCCTTGACCGCGGTCGGGGCCCGCGGAGGCGGTGCTGCGGGGAACGTCTCCAGGGGCACTTTTATTTTACCCGTTTCGCGCGCTTTCTTCGGCTCCACGGTCGGCTTTGCCTCCTCGGCGGCGGGCGTGTCCAAAGGTGGCGGTACTTGGGGACGCGTGGGACCGGGCATCGGCCCAGGGGTCGGTTCTTCGGCATCGCGTCGCGGCGGGGCCGGCTGGGGCTCGGGCGGCACCGCCGCCTTCACGGGACTTGTGGGAGCTGCGATGATTCCAGTCGACTCCGGTCCTTCGTCGGGAAGGGCCCTGAGAAACTGTGTGGTGGACATGAGCTGAGATTCGCTCAAAAGCTCGGTAGAGGTCAGCAGTTCGGTCTGCCCGATGTCGGCAAATCCGAACTCCGGCAGCGGGGGCATTACATGCATCACCGCCCCCAGCCTCTGAAGGATCTCTACCAATCGCTTGGCCCTTTTCGCCGTTGCGGTCCTTGTGAGGGTCCAGGGAAGATCGTTCTCCAGCTTGAGCTCGATTCTATCTACCGGTAGGTTCCTGGTAAGCTGGGTTAATGCCTGGGCCAAAACGGCCCTGCTACGGTCGTCCATAAGTCCGGTTATGGTTACCGTGTAATACTGTTCGTTGTCGTCCCTGGCCATTATGGGGCTCCTACCGTTCCGGGCCGCAGCCGACCATCGTCCCGGCCGGGTAAGTAATGCCGGGGACCGTTGTCGCTGTGTGCATCATCCGACGACGCGTTTGGTTCCATTTTTGTGACGTAAGCCGTCCCAACCCGCGTGTCAAGGATAACCCATTGCACGGCCTGAATCCAATCATCAAGATCCGCACCCAAGCGTATGTCCGGCGGTATCGGTAAGTCGCTCCGGACCGGCCGATGCGCTGTGAGTATTCCCAACGCAATCCAGGAACCTACTTCACTGTGGGTTTGGTCTAAAAGCCTCACAATACCCTCGTTCGATCCCGATACATTTCGTGAGCCATAGCCAAGAGCCGCTCACGTTCTTCTCCAGTCCGCGGGGCGTGAGGAAAATTTCTGAAGACACGCTCGAATATGGCCGCGCCGACCTTTTCTCCGTGTTCTGTGTCGAATTCGCTACGGCGGGCAAGAAAACCGCTCACGAGTTTATAGTCTTCCGGCGTCATCCGCGCAACTACAGTACCGAGCTCCGGATCCGACGGACCCGATGCCCGGTCGACCGATCCCGGAGAAGGGCCGGCCTCTGAGGCGTCCAGAACCACTACGGTGCCGGCGACAAAGTCCCCTAATCGCCTGTTCCCACCGTCGATGAACATTACGACCAGGCCGATCGGGTAGACGTCAACGAGAATATCCACAAACCTCAAAACGTTACGGGCTGCAACATGGAACAAAGTGAGCGGACGCCCGTCCCGGCGGATGACGCGAATACCTTGAGTCCGTTTCCCTGGAGTCGACCCGTCCCAGAAGTACTCGAACAGGATAAAGTATCCTACGGCACAAATTCCGTATATCAAAAAGATCAACAAGGCCGCGGTCCATTGAAATGCCTGTTCTCCCATTCCCGACAAGGCTTTGGTGACCGATGATACTTTTTCGAAAATGATGAACCCCAAAAGCCCGATTAGGACTATGCTCACAACAAAAAACAGCTGGATCAATCTGTCGATTACGTAGGCTATGATCCGGCGGCCGATTCCCGATAGCCTGAGATGAAGGACAAAGTGCTCGGGCAACTCAATCGAAACGGTTTCTTTTTCTCTAACGGCCATGGTCCGCTGGTGCTACAATAAGGTTCACCGGGCGTTACCGAGGAGCAACGACGAAGATGTCCCGCGTGTCATTTCCTTAGATCCGATCATTTCCCATCCGGTGGAAATCAGGGACCGCTTTCGTATTTGGGCTTCCCCGACCGGATGAGGATGACCGGCCGCAGCTCCTCGTCGTCCGCTTGGGTTGACTTCTCGAAAACGGGTCTCATTTGAATATAAACGAGTTTATCCGGGAACGCAAAGACGATTGGGAAAAACTGGAGCGTACGGCGGCCAAGCTTCGCAGGGCCTCGGGGCATAAACTGAGTCGCGATGAACTGTGGGAAATAGGAAAATTGTACCGTGGCGCCGTGGCCGACCTTTCCACGCTGAGGTCGTCCGATCGTTCCGAGGCGGTTCATGAAGAGGTCGTGGGATACCTGACCGGTCTTATAGTCCGAATGCATGGGGTGATTTACCGGAAGCGGACCGTGGGGCCGGCCGCCATTGGTCGATTCATGTTGAAGGATTTCCCTGATGCGGTACTGGAAGCAGCGCCGTTCGTCCTAACCGCCGCTGCAATATTCGGGATATTCGGCGTTGTCGGATTCCTACTGGGGTTGTACGACTCGGGCTTCATAGAACTGCTCTTGCCGAATCGTATCATCGATCGAGTTGAGAGCGGCGAGGTTTGGTTCGACGGCCTGTACGCCGCGGCCCCCTTATCCTCCAGCCGGCTGATGACACACAATGTATCGGTTACCTTTCTGTTGGTCGCGCTGGGAATAACGTTCGGAATCGGTACCCTCTATCTGCTGGCGTTGAACGGGCTTCTCATAGGTACGGCGGCCGCCCTTTGTCATGCACATGGTTTGTCCCTCGAGTTCTGGTCGTTTGTTCTACCCCACGGGACCCTGGAGTTGACCGCGGTGCAGTTGGCGGGGGCCGCGGGGCTCATCATCGGCCATGCCTTGATCGATCCGGGGCGGTACAAGCGAAGCGAGTATCTGGCCCATCGCGGTCCTCTTGCGGGCAAGTTGGCGATGGGGTGCGTTCCGTTACTGATCGCGGCAGGGATCATTGAAGCCTTCCTTTCACCTTCTCCTCTGTCGGCTTGGGCAAAGCTGGCCGTAGCCGCGGGGATCTGCGCGTGCCTTGCATCCGTCCTTTTCCTGCGGACCGGGGAAGATCGCGTCGTAAGCCGCTCTCCCATGAGCTCTCGTCGTTGAAATTTGCGATGAGCTGTTGTACTATAGGGTTGCGTGAGCTAATCGACGGAATGGACCCGTCGTACCAGCGGAAGATCGAGTCCGTCATCAACAATACGCGAGACGGGGACGCGGGTTATCTGAGCAAAACATCGACCGCGCCCGATGTACGCACGCGGACTTGGAAAGACGAAGCCAAATGTTGCGCCAGGAAATAAGCGAGATAAGGATTCGATGGAATCCCAAGCAAAGGCGAACCGGAAAGTACGACCCCATATTGTATCTTGAGACGCCGGAGCAGGCACGAAAGCTGATTAGACATCTTCAGGACGAACTTGACAGGGCCCGGGATGCTCGCAATTCCGAGCTCGCCCTGGAACTTACCGGGGTGCTGGAACAGGTCAATAGCTTGGCCCGGCGCTTTTTTCGCTGGGAGCAAAGCGATCAGCGGACGTTGCGATCCGAGGAAGAAAGCGAGATCAGAAAGCTGCCCATGGGGTTCTAGACCCCCACGGCCGGCTTCGCACGGAGTTGCGGACCTTGATTCTTACCTGCCGCCGGGCGGAATGGTAAGGTGACGCGGTTAGGCGCCCGGATGATCGGTATAGCGTCACGGACGTCCGCGAGAGAGATATTCGACCGCTTACACCGCACCTTCCAAGAAAGAAATATGACATACGTAATCGTTCATCGCAATGGACGGAGAATGAGCCACGAAGACACGGAAACTTAAAGAAATCAAAGGCTCGTGGAAATCTATCGGCGGGGACTGTTCGCGATGCGGAAGGCCCGGCTTCAATTAGGGAATAGAGTCGCGATCCGATCGATGGTCGCCGTCCGGTCGCCCAAATAAGGAGAACACTATGGATTTTGAGACCATGAGCAAGGAAGAGTTGATCGAACACCTCAACCGGATGGGTGACTTGCTGAAGCATGTGGAAAAACTCGATGAGCTCGTGAAGCGCTATAACGAGATGAAAGAGTACATGGATAATGTGGTCTACTTCTGGGGAGGGAAAAAGGAGTTCAGGGAGTCCCTTTCCGAAGTGGCCCGCAACGAATCGCAGGAATACACCAAGGACGAATCCGAGAGTGCTGGGGTCATCCTTGAGACGGACGGGGCGTTCGATGTTTTTATCGACTTGTTGCGT
Organism: Pseudomonadota bacterium; assembly: GCA_043799015.1. Lineage (GTDB taxonomy): Bacteria > Desulfobacterota > Desulfomonilia > Desulfomonilales > Desulfomonilaceae > JAZDOF01. Next base: position 8,354 of record JAZDOF010000396.1, read on the forward strand.
GACTCCTTTGAACGTGGGGGCATCAACTATGTCGTGTCCGAAAAGGTATCGGCGGTCATGCAGGAAGTTGCCCGCCGCTATGTGGGAGGAACGGCCTGATCGGGCCGGCTGGATTAATTACGGGGCAGAGCGTTAGGCCTGAATTTCAGTATGGGTACACGTGAGATCATTTATTTTGAAAGGAGCATGTCGGCGTGAATAGTATCGTGACGTTGTGGTCGGTTTCCGTTGCTCTGCTGGTTTCGGTCTTCCTGGCGGATGGCGCGGTCTCGATATCCCAGGCCGAAGAAGCCCTTGATTGCGGATCGGCCCAAGCGAAATGGGAACAGCTCGCCAAGAGTATCGAAGAAAAGATCTCGGAATTTCAAAAGATTCAGAAGACCCCGCTGGGCCAACTGGTTCAGCAGCCGCTGGTTGACACCCAGTCCGGCCAGAGCATCTCACGCCAGATAGCGGAAGCCATCAAGGTTAAGGAAAGCCTGCTGGCCGCAAAAAGAACCGAGTGCCGTCAATTGCTGCGTCTGGAGGCTCAAACCTTTTCGGAGTTGGACAAATGCCAGGCCTCCGGTTCGAAGGGCGTGAAAGGGGACATGAAGAGAATCGCCAAGACGCGCGGCAAACTGATCGACAATGCCGCCGTAACCTTGACCGAAGTCCAGGAAGTTGAGGGCAAGGAAGAATACTACCCCCAGTATGTTGACTCGTCACCTACTACATATGGGGGTTGGTTCGGAAGCGCTCCCAACAACCGTCGGCAACAGCAGATGCAGTACTGGGGCCGATGACGGGAATCCGGCGTGTCGAGCCTCGGCAGGGCTCTTCACGGACGCGGTTTATGGGCCCTGGGGCTTGGGCCGCGCTTCAGGGCGCCGATACGCCCCTCGGGAAAACTCGTCGGCTGAGAAAAAACGATCTCGATGAACAAAGGACCTTAATATGCGGTAACCGTTCACTCTTGTGGGGCAGGCTTTCCAGCCTGCCGAGATCGCACTAAGAAAATTCGCAGGCTGGAAAGCCCGCGCCACGTTGAGCTTGGAATTTCCCCCCTCGTAGCTGAATGGTTACAATTTGCGGCGCATACGTCTTGACACGATGTGCGCCGGTCGCTATGATAGAGTTTTTAGAGCAATGCGGGCCCATAGCTCAGCTGGTAGAGCTCCCGGCTCATAACCGGTTGGTCCCTGGTTCGAATCCAGGTGGGCCCACCATCTACGGACATGGAAGTGAATGATACCGCACGTCGGCATGATGATCGGCTCCGATTCCTACCACGGGGAGTTCCGCAAGGGCTCCCCGTGATTATTTTGAGGGCTCGGAATCGACACGACCCTTTGGTGGGCGCCGGCGGTTTCCGATAGTCCGCGGCAACCCCGGCTGGTGAAGGCTAAGGAGCATGAGGTGAGCGGAGTAACGCTCCGATGGATTTCCGAGACGGCAGACCGCCTGTTCCCATTTGCCCTTGCGGAAAGCTGGGACAATTGCGGAATTCAGGTCGGGGACCCCGACGGCCTCGTCACGGGGATCGTCTTCTGTCTGGACCCATCGCCGACAACGGTCCGTTATGCTTCCCGGCAAGGGTGCAACCTTCTTGTGTGTCATCATCCTCTAATCCTGGAACCTCTCCGAAGTATAAGGACGGATTCGTACGTGGGCAGGGTAGTGCTCGAAGCCGCAGCATCAGGTACCGCAATCCTGAGCCTCTACACCAACCTGGACGCGGGACCGGGCGGTCTCAACGATCGGCTCACGGAACTGACGGGATTGAAGAACGTAATTACTCCCGAGGGAGCTGCATGCGCGCGAATCGGGGAATTGCAGGCCCCTATGAGCCTTGGCGCACTGGCCTTGAAAACCGCGGCCGACCTGGGACTGCCGACGGTTCGAACAGTGGGACCTCACCACCGGGAGGTGCTGAAGGTGTTCTTGGCTGCGGGCAGCGGTATGGGCTACATGGGCGCGGCCGTGCGTAGCGGATGCGACGTAATGCTGACCGGCGACGTAAGGTATCACGCGGCACATGAGGCGCTGGAATTAGGGATGCCGGTAATCGACGCGGGGCATTTCGGTTTGGAAAAGCAGGCGCCGGCGTTGCTGGAGGAGCGTTTTTCCGGGGAGTTCGAGAGATTGGGGGTGGTAGTCAAGTGTGTCGTCTGTGACATCGAACCTGACCCGTTTCAAACCCTTTGTGAGAAGCCAAGGAGGTCGGCAAGTTGAAAGAGCAGATGCAACTGCTTGTGAGGCTACAGGAAATCGACGTACAGATTGATCGATATGAAGGCAATCTGGCGCGTCTGCCTCTGGAAGCTCAGGAGATAGCCAAGAACATGCTGGCGGTGCGACGCGAAATAAGCGATTATCGCGAGAAACTCGAAGGCGTCGAGAAGATCCAGCGGCTGAAGGAAAACGACATGGCCGTGGAGCAGGAAAAGATCAAACGATCGGAGAAACGGCTTCTCAACATCAAGAATCAGAAGGAGTACAACGCCCTTGCGAGGGAAATCAAACTCGGGAAGAAGGTCGTCGGGGAGATCGAAGAAACGGTGCTCGAGTGTATGACCCAGACAGAGACTTACAAGAAAATACTCGACCGTAAGGAATCCGACTACGCGGAACTCGAGGAAAATCTGCTCAAGAAAAAGGCCGAGGTCGATGAAGCCACACAGGAGGCCATGGAAAACCTTGACGCTCTTAAAGGGGAAAGGCCCAATGTGCTTGAGACGGTCGACAAACACCTTCTCAAACGATACGAGCTCATACGAAAAAACCGGGGTTCCGGCGTCGCCGAAGTAACCGGCGGATCGTGCACCTCATGTCATATGGCCCTGCCGCCCCAGTTGAACATATTGGTGCTCAAACAGGAAACGCTGATCGAATGCCCGAACTGTCACCGACTACTCTATATTCTCCCGGAAAACGTGCCGGAGCACAATACCATGCCGGTTTCCGCCGAATAGCCGACCGGCGGCTCTCAGAACGATCATTCAAGGCGGTCATCCAAGCTTGGGTCATCCAAGGCGGGGTGACCGGTCGTTTTCCGGAGCATGAACACCCGTGGGTGTCGGGGGAAGGCACCGATCCTCCATTTTTCCCACTTTAATTTCTGCCTATAACTAACTGAATATCATATATCTTGCTTTGTGGATCGTTTCGAAAGGGTAATAGCTTTTGAAGTGGTGGAGTTTGCATCCTGAACATCTTGCAATTACTGTTCATTTGAGATATAATTAACGGCATGGTTCCATTTTTTTGTTCGGGGTATGCAGATGATATTTCTTCGTTGCGCGCGAGTCTGTACGCTCGCGATTGTGGCAGGGTTGGTTGTGGTATTGGTAGGATGCGGAACCGCGGATGCCGAGGCGCATTTTTCAGTGACCAAGGACGGTTTTTCCATATCCAACGCGCCCGGTTACTGCTTTGCCATGGCCGTGTTCTCGCGTTGGTATTACCTCACTAAACCGGAATCACCCCCCCTTAGGAGCGCGCTGGCACGAAAGACGCAGGAAAGGATTGCAGGCGAGCTCCAACAGTATTACAGCAAGCATCTAATAGGGGTGCAGGCGGAATACTGCAACCGGTACCGCGATGACCAAACCGAATCCTTTCGACGGTTTATCGTTGGCTTGATGATGGGCGAGCCCAGGTTGGTGTTGCTCATGAACAAGACCCGTCAGGGAGCGGTGCTGCACGCGGTGCTCGCCTACCAGTGGCTTCCGGACCGAAACAAGCTGAAAATATATGATCCCAACTACAGCGATGAGGAACGTTTTCTCGACCTTAACCGTCGTGAATACACTTCGCTGGACATTTTGTACAATGCCATTTGTTTTCCGGAGGTATTGGACGACCACGAGTCCTTGGTACGGAAGATGGAAAATCTTTACAGCCGTTACGTGCCGGCGGCGCGGGCGGATTCGGAAGAAAAGCGGGAGGCAAGGGCCCGACCCCGTTAGTGCGTAACCATTCGGTCTCGTGGGGAAGGCTTTCCAGCCTGCCAAGGCTCTATCCAACAAAATCCGCAGGCTAGAAAGCCTGCGCCACGTTGAAATCGGGCTTTCCCGCTCATAACTGAATGGTTACCGCTAGTGCAACGTTCACAATACCCTTTCATTTGCGCGCGGCAGGCGAATGGAAGCGTAGAGGCGAGGGGCCGTCGCCCTCGATCTCTGCGGTCCGAGGTTAACGAATGAACGCGCGTCAACAGCTTTAGGGAGCGAAATCAGACCCCCATGAGACAGGGAAATATAAAACGGACTACATCTGAAACTGAGGTTCAGGTTACTGTGGACCTGGACGGTACCGGCAGACGAAGCATTTCCACCGGTATCGGTTTTTTCGACCACATGTTGGACCACATCGCGCGCCACGGGCTTTTGGATCTGGAAGTAAACGCGAAGGGGGACCTTGAGGTCGACCATCACCACACGGTGGAAGATGTGGGCCTATCAATGGGCGAAGCCATACGCAAAGCACTGGGAGACAAACGCGGGATCCGTCGATATGGCTTTGCCGCCGTACCCATGGACGAAGCCCTCGCGCAGGTGGCCATCGACCTTTCCGGGAGGCCGTTACTCATTTTCAGTAATCCGCTGTCGGATAGGCGGGCCGGAGACTTTCTTCTCGATCTTGTGCCTGTTTTTCTCCAGGCCCTGGCTGATCGCGCAGGAATAACCATGCATGCCTCCGTTAGCGGAGCCGTAAACCCCCATCATGCGTCCGAAGCCGTTTTCAAAGCACTGGGACGGGCCTTGCGGGAAGCGGTCGAGCCGGACCCGCGCTCGGGGGACGTACCCTCCACCAAGGGGGTGTTGGACTAGGCGGCACGCGCCGCGGCCCGAAAAGACGTCTATGGTATACTGGTTGCCGAAAGTTTGTCCGAAACAGCCGAATCCCCCCCATACCCCCTTTACCGGGAGCCCGGTAAGGGGGGAAAAGGCGCTTGGGAAGATATGGATAGCCCCGGCCCTTTGGGTAGGTAACCATTCACTCTTGTGGGGCAGGCTTTCCAGCCTGCCGAGATCGCAATAAGAACATTCGCAGGCTAGAAAGCCTGCGCCACGTTGAGATTGGAATTTCCCGCCCGTAAGTGAATGGTTACCGAGGGGGGATTTTTTTTGAAAAACCCCGAAAACGTCCCTACTCAAAGAAGGACATTTTTTTTTCGACAACCGCCATAACCAACCCTCCGAGTCATCCCGCTCTTGCTCCATTCGGCTTCACCGTATAAAGTATGCGGCCTGAGAGGTTATTATGATCGTAATCGTCGACTATGGCATGGGCAATCTGCGCAGCGTGCAGAAAGGGTTCGAAAAGGTGGGCTGCGCGGCCAAGGTATCCCGAGATCCGGTTGAGATAAAGACGGCGGACCGCTTGGTCCTTCCCGGTGTCGGCGCCTTTCCCGAGTGCATGAGGAACCTGGCGCGTTTCAACCTCATCGAACCGATTCTCGAATTCGTTAAGTTGCAAAGGCCCTTTCTGGGAATCTGTCTGGGCCTTCAACTCCTTTTCGATGAATCGGAAGAATTTGGACTGCACGAAGGATTGAAGCTCGTACCCGGAAAGGTTAGGCGCTTTGAGCGGAACATGGGGTTAAAGATCCCTCACATGGGATGGAATCAGGTGATATTGAAGAAAGAGTGCCCCCTTTTCGCCGGCATCGAGGACGGGTCGTACTTCTATTTTGTGCATTCTTTTTATGTGGACCCTCGCGACAAGGCCGACGTCGCGGCGGAAACCGAATACGGCATTACGTTTTCATGCGCGGTCAGCCGGGACAACGTGTTCGCCGTGCAATTCCATCCAGAGAAAAGCCAAGCCGGCGGGCTGAAGATGCTGAAGACTTTCGGAACGCTCTAACTGTGTACGCTACGGCAGATGCATGTCCGTTTCCTCAATAAGGTGATGGATTTCTTTGGCGGACTCGGCTTTCTGTAAGCCGCTCTTGAAGATCGGGTCGCGAAACAATCGGGATACGCGGGCCAAAGCCTTCAAGTGCTCCCCGGCCGAATGTTTCGGGGCCAGCAACAAGAAGAAAAGGTGGGCCGGTTTGTCGTCCATGGCATTGAAATCAATCCCCTGGATGCTCTTGCCGAAGCTGGCCTTGATTGCGCCGATACCGTCGCACTTCCCATGGGGTATGGCGATGCCCCCACCTATGCCGGTACTTCCTAAGCCTTCCCGCTCGTTTAGAATTCTTATCAGGAGTTCTTTATTGACGTTTGGGTGCGCGCGAGCGATGGGCGCGACCAACTCTTCGAGTACCTCTTTTTGGCTCATGGCCTTAAGCGAAGGAATGATCGCTTCGGACGAGAGGAAATCGACTATTCTCATGGAGACGGGCCCTTCCTGCGAGGGTCTCCCACTTGAGGAGAAATCCCGGGCTGTACATGGTAAAGGGAAGAGGGCGCTTCCCTCTTCCCGTCAATTAATTGAGACCGTTGGACGCCCGGTCACCCGTGCCGACTAGGCCGACGGGGGAATACTCGGAGGCCTCGGATTCGACTTTCGACTTATGAGCTCTGGGGGACGATGAGTCCGTAGTTGCCGTCCCTTTTTCTATACAGCACGTTAACCATTTGGCTGGATGCATTGTTGAATACGAGGAACTCCTGCTGAGTCAGGTCCATCTGCATCGCCGCTTCATCCACGGACATGGGCTTTACAAAGTAGTTTTCCGTTCGTACCACTATGGGATCGCTATCGTCCTCAAAACTTTCGCTGCTGTAGATCTCCCTGCGCCAACGGATTTCTTTTCCCATAGAAGGCTTGTGCTTACGGATTTTTTCCTTGTACTTCTTCACCTGTCGTTCGATTTTTTCCATGACAAGGTCGATGGCCGCATACATGTCTTCATGGGATTCCTGGCCTGCAATCCTCAAACCGTTCGACACGATGACCACATCCACGATGTGTCGAAACTTTTCGACGGAAAGCGTTACTTGGCTTTCCAAGGGCCGGTCCACATACTTGCTTAGTCTCGAGGTCCTTTCCAGAACATAGTTCTTCAGCGCATCGGACGGATCCATACGCCTAAAGGTTACGGTCGTCTGCATTTCAAGTCACCTCCCTGAGAGTCTTGAGCGAAGAACCCCGGTTTTAGTATTTCTTCTTGCGCCTGCTTGAAGGCGCAACGCCCATAGCTTCCCTGTACTTGGCTACCGTCCTTCTGGCTATGTTGATACCTCCGGCCTCCAAATGTTCCACTATTTGCTTGTCGCTAACAGGCTTCTTTGGGTCTTCGTTCTTGATAATGCGTGAAATCTGGTTCTTCACGGATTCGGAAGAAATCGCTTCGGTCCCGTGGCTTATCCCCGCGTTGAAGAAAAATTTCAGCTCATATATTCCTCGCGGGGTATGTGCGTATTTGTTCGTGGTAACGCGGCTTATCGTGGATTCGTGCATTTCAATGTCTTCGGCCACATCTCTAAGAATCAACGGCTTGAGATAGTCTATTCCCTTGTCGAAGAATTCCCTCTGAAATCTCAGGATGGACTTGGTTACCTTATAGATCGTCTGCTGCCTCTGCTGAATACTCTTGATGAGCCACTTGGCGCCTCGTATCTTCTCTTGAATATAATCCCTGGTAACCGGCGATGAGTCCGAGGAATGAAGCTGCTGTTGATAAAAGTTGCTGATTCGCAGCCGCGGGATGCCGTCGTCATTGAGCAACACCGCGTAATCCGAGCCGTCTTTGACGATGAAAATATCGGGGATCACAAAAACCGTGTCGGAATTTTGAAATGTCCTTCCGGGGCGGGGATCCAGGGAAGCGATAAGACGCGCCGCATCGGTGATTTCATCAAGGTCGGTCTTGAGAATTCGGGACGTTTGCTCGAGATTCCCTTTTTGAAAAGAATCGAAAGCCTCAGTGAGGATACGTTCCACCAGCGGATTTTCCGGCACTAGGGCTATGGCCTGTATGAGAAGACACTCACGGATGTTTCGGGCCGCCACTCCCGAGGGATCGAAACCCTGCACCAGCATCAGGACACGCTCCACATCACCCGAAGAAACTCCGCATACACGGGCCACATCGTCAAGCTCAACGTCAAGGTACCCGTTCTCATCCACGTTGCCGATAAGCTCGAATGCTATACGACGTTGGATTCCTTCGATGTTGCTGCATTGAAGCTGTTTTAGCAGGTACTCGAAGAAACTCTCCTTGTTCGTCGCAAGGTTTTCCGCCGTGAATCGGTCTTCGGCGTCTCGGGCGCGCGGAGAATAATCGCCGCCGTAGGTCTCCAAGTAGGCTCCCCATTCCGCGTCGGACCCGTTGTTGTCGAGGGCGGGGGGCTCTTTTATGGCCTGTTCGAGCTCATGGAGCTTGTCGTTGGCTTTTGGACCATCGGAGGCATGGAAGTCGTCAGCCGCAACTTCTTCGAGGATGGGGTTTTCGCGCAACTCATGCTCGACGGCGTCAAGCATTTCCAGATGACCGTATTGGAGAAGCTTGATCGCTTGCTGTAGTTGCGGCGTCATAACCAGTTGCTGGGTTTGACGCAGGGTTTGCCTGATCTGCAGAACCATGACTAATCAGCCGATAACTAAATTGTGAATTGTTTTCCCAGATATACATCGCGTGCCTGTTGGCTTCCCGCGATTTGCGCCGGATCACCCGTTTCGAGGATTCGGCCCCTGTCCAATAAGTATATTGTATCACAAACGCCCAGGGTCTCTCTAGTGTTGTGGTCCGTGATGACTATACCGATCCCTCGGTCACGAAGCTTGGTGATGATTTTCTGAATTTCCTGGACCACTATGGGATCGAGTCCCGCGAAAGGTTCGTCCAGAAGGATGAAATCCGGGTCGGTAACCAGGGCCCTGGTGATCTCCAATCGTCTCTTCTGTCCTCCGGAAAGGCTTTCCGCGCGCTGGTCCCGCAGATCGCTTATGTCCAACTCGTTCAGAAGCTCTTCCAGGCGCTCGTACCGACGCTTCGAGTCCGGTTCCACGGTCTCCAGTATCGCCAGGATGTTATCGGCCACGGTAAGTTTGCGGAATACCGACGTCTCCTGCGGCAGGTAGTTGATGCCCAGTCTGGCTCGCAAGTACACGGGCAACATGGAAATGTCCTGGGAGTCGAGATGCACCTCGCCGGCATCCGGCTTGATCAACCCGCTGATCATGTAAAAAGTAGTGGTTTTCCCGGCCCCGTTGGGACCCAACAACCCCACGACCCTACCGGAGTGAATTACGAGGCTTACGTCGTCAACGACCCGTTTCCTTCCGTACGTCTTGACGAGACCGCGGGCGGACAGTTCTCGTTTCCTGCCTATTGTTTGGTACCCTTGCCTTTACCGGGATTGATGATCATCCGTATGCCTTCATTGCCCGGCGTGCCGGTGTTGCCTTTCAATTCGGACCTGTTCTCGTCGAGGTACACGATTATGGTGTTGGCTACCAGGACATCGGGGCCCTGCCAAAGGCGAGGAGGGCCCTCGGTCAACGTGATCGTACGTTCAACGTTATCGTAGAGGGCCTTGCCGGCCGTGGCCATCCGTTCTCCTTGGACCATTTTCACGTTACCGGACGCGGCGATGGACTTGATTCCGCTTACGCTCTGCAAGCCGGCGGGCAGAGACTTTCCCTTCACCTTATCTGCGGACGCGGCCTTTTCCTCGTCGTACAAAATGGCCAGACGATCACAGCTCAACACCAGGTCGCCTTGTCTGACCTTGACGTCACCGTCAAAGACGGCTTCCTTGCCCTTGGGAAGGTTTTTGGCCTCAAACTTCCGCGACGTTATGTTTATCGGCTGCTCGGAAGTCTTACCCAGGGACGGTATATCGGTCTGGGCAAACAGCGAAGCCGGTATGGACGACGTGATCAACAAGGCCGCAATATATATCGCAACGCGTTTCATAACGGGATCTCCGCGTTCACATGGGCAACTTGTCCCCTGGCTTTACCCATTTCATGTTGAAAAGCCGGGCGTTCACCTGGTCCTCTATGATGACTTCTTCCTTATCGAAGGAGACCCTCATGCCCTTGCCGGTCATTTCCAGATCCCGGCCTTTAAGCGACACCGAAGATTTCGTCTCCGCCACCAACCTGTCATGATAGTACTGAAAATCATCCATGGTCAGCGTTAGGTCCACATATTGGATCACCACGTCTCCTCGCGCGGATACGTTCTGCGTCTTCCTGTCCAACCGGCCCGAATCCGCCTTTACCACAACCTTTCCCCCTTCCTTGACCCGGTACATGATCTTGGGTTGAAGGAGGTCCACTTCATCCAGCGCCTCGGACACGGTGGCGGTTTTGGCTTCCAACTCCCACGCGTGGGCACCGGGAGAGGAATAGGAGAACTCCTCGATGCGCATGCCGGCCATATCCTTAGCCGGAAGGGGAAGTGTTTCCTTTTCGCCCGAAAAGTACCGTTCCGCAAGGTACCCCACGGCCAAAAAGGCCAGTGCCGCCGCCATGAGGAACTGTGCGGCCTTCTTGAGGTTCCTCAGCCGGTGCCACCGCTCGATTTCCTTATGATTCATGGGGTGTGGTCCTGGAAGGTCGCCGGCGCCGGTCTCTCTACTGGTAGTACCTCGATAGAGCCCGGTCCCATTTGCCTTGGGCCCTCAATATCATCTCGATGACTTCACGTGCCGCGCCGTAACCGCCTTTGCGTCGGGTTATGCAGCGCGCTTCCCGCAGCACCTCGATGGGGGCTTCCGGGACCGCTATGCCTACTCCAACTCTTCTGAACAATGGAATATCGACCACGTCGTCTCCCATGGCCGCCACCCGCTCGGGCGACAGTCGGAGATCCGAAAGCAGTTGGTCGAGCACCTTCCGCTTGTCCTTGATTCCCTGGTACAGCAACGTGATACCGAGGTCGGCAGCCCTTTTCGCCACCGCTTCGGAAGTTCGTCCGGTAACGAATGCGATCTCCAGATCAAACCTCTTAGCAATCTTTATACCATGTCCGTCTCTTACATTAAAGGATTTTATCTCAAGGTCGTTGCTGCCGAAGGAAATGCGGCCGTCAGTCAGCACTCCGTCAACATCAAGAATCAGCAAACGTACTTCCGATAGACGTTTCGCGAGCTCATCACCGGCAGAAACCTCACGACCGGAACCTCGGGTCCCAACTACCCCGTCGGAAGCGCCGGCTCCGGCCGAACGCTCCTCTTCCGTCCTGTGGACTACGGCATAGATGTCTCTCAGCGAGCGAGCGAGGCCCTCCAAATCGTCCAACCTCAGCGAATTGGGACCGTCGCAAAGGGCGTTGTCCGGGTCGGGATGAACCTCCATGAACACCCCGTCGGCCCCCGCGGCCGTTGCGGCCCGAGCCAAGTGCGGCACCAGCGAACGGTCCCCGCCCGAGCGCCCGTCGCCTCGCCCGGGAAACTGTGCCGAATGGGTCGCATCGAAGACCACGGGAAAACCGAACCGCTTCATTCGTACGATGGACCTCATGTCCGCGACTATGTCGCCATAGCCGAACCCAGCCCCGCGCTCGGTAAGCATTACGTTGTTATTGCCCGTGCTTATTATTTTTTGCAGAGCATGCCACATGTCTTCCGGACTCAGGAATTGACCCTTCTTAAGGTTTACCGCCTTGCCCGTAAGTCCCGCGGCTGTGAGTATATCGGTCTGCCTGCTGAGGAAGGCCGGTATCTGTATGATGTCGAGCACCTCAGCGGCAGCGACGGCTTGTTCCGGGGAATGCACGTCCGAGAGGATCGGCAGCCCCGTCTCGCGTCGAACGCGGTCCAGGACGGCAAGGCCGGCTTCCAGCCCCGGTCCCCTGAACGAGTCGACGGAAGTGCGATTGGCCTTATCAAAGGAGGCCTTGAATATGACCGGCAGTTCCAAAATCCTGCCGACCCTTGCCGCCTCCAGTGCCGCGGCCATGGTGATTTCCTCGGTCTCGATAACGCAAGGACCTACTATGAGGAAGAGCCCCTCGCCTGCGCCGAATCGTTTGCCGGCCGCTTCAACGAATGTGGATTGAAATGAGACCCTGTTCATTGCCGGTAACTCCTATCCTTCAGTCGCCGCCGGAGCGACGCGAGTCGGTTCCATCATTGCATCTCTTCGATCTT
>JAZDOF010000400.1:0-5850 GCA_043799015.1 Pseudomonadota bacterium
CGCCGGTACACCTCTCTCACCTGGGACTTCAGACCGTGGACCATGTGGGAACGCTATACGAATACCTTCGAGGCTTTCGCTTGAAGATCGGTCCCGGCAACGACCTGTCCGCGGAGCCGTGTTCCCGGAGCAAACGCAACCATGGGGTCTTTTACACGCCGCCCTCCGTGGTGGCCGCCATTGTGGAAAGAACGCTGGATGCGCTTCAGATAAGCGATCCCCGGGATTACTCGGAGCTTCGTATTCTGGACCCCTCCATGGGGACGGGTGCTTTCCTACTTGAGGCACTTGATCGAATCGCCGGCCGGGTTTCGGCCGATCCGAGCTTGTGGGCGGGCGACGTCTCTGCCGCCCCGGGCCCAGGCATGCACGATAATCAGGGCCTGGTCATGGCCGTAAAGGCTCAATTGGTGGAACATTGCCTCTTCGGAATAGACGTTGACCCCATAGCCGCGTCCATTGCCGAGGCGGCTCTCATGGAAAGGGGAGGTGGAGCCGGTCCCGGGAGATCCCGGCTCAGGCCGCGGGTCTTCGTGGGTAACAGCCTGATGGGTGATGTGCGCCTTGGGTCCGGCGCGTGCTCAAAGGAACAAGAGGACCTACGCCATGCCCGGGCCTATTTCGGCAAAGCCGATCTCAACGAGGCCGATGTGGAGCAATGGGCACGCGACCAGAGAGTATTTCATTGGCACCGCATGCTCCCGGAGGTGTTCTCCGCGGCCGCCTCCGGCTTTGACGCGATCATCGGGAACCCGCCATATGAGGTGCTCTCGGTGAAAGAGTCCGGCATGCCGGAGAGATCGGCCGAACAGCGATACTTCCAGTCCGTCTATGGAACGTGTATAGGCAAGATCAACACCTACCGCCTCATGATGGAGCGCAGCCTCGACCTGTTGAAGCCCAGCGGAGTCTTTGGATTCATAGTGCCGTCAACCTTGCTGGGGGATGTGGCCGCGTCCAAACTGAGGCGCAGGATATTGGACGAATGCGAAGTCCGAGACATGATCGTCATACCCGAAAAGGGGCGAATCTTTGACGGCGTGACCCAGGCCCTGCTCATCATAGTGGCGCTCAAGGGTAGCAAGACCCGCAGGCTGGAACCGATAAGCTGGGATGGTCGCGGGGAAGTTCCCCGAACGGGGGGAGTGGGAATTTCCATTAAAACGGTTGAAGCCACGGGATATCGCGTTCCCCTGTTGAAGACGCGTAACGAAACGGAACTGCTGTCCGCCGTCTCCCGGTTCCCTCCGTTGTCCTGGGCCGGCAACGGGCGAGCGGCCGCGGTTGTCCATCAAGGCGAGATCAACATTACCGTTCACCGAGACATCATTACGTCCGAGCCCACGGGACGCCCCCTTATCCGGGGTGAACACGTGATGCCGTTTCGCGTGGTGCACCCGTCTTCCCGGCCGGGCCGTCTCGATTGGGTGATCACGGAGTCCCCCGCGACGGAAAAGCCGCGCGAGTTTCAACTCGACTTCGGGTTCGACACCGGCGACCGGGACCGTGATGATCGACTTCGGGGAGAGCCTTGGAAAAACTCCCGGCTGGTGGTGGGTCGAGTAGTAAACATGGGGACGCAGAGACGGCTCAAGGCGGCCCTGGTCCCCCCAGGCCGTCATCTTGGGGACATGACCAATTCCATCGTAGGGATCACGGTCCCCGTGAGCTACCTGCTGGGGCTCTTGAATTCACGGCTTCTAAACTGGCGTTTCAAGCTCACGAGCACCAACAACTATGTGTCCGCGGCTGAAATCCGCGCCCTTCCCGTGCCTCGGCCCGGGGAATGCTACCCGGCCGACTTCGCGGAGACCTTGACCAATGCGCTTCAGGATATGGCGCATGGGCCCTTTGTTTCGGTAGCGGAAGCGGTCGACATTCTAAAGAGAGAAATGGGCGCCGGACTTCTCAGCCGGCGCTTGGCCGTGCTGCCCGCAATGATCGCATATACGACGGACCGCATCCTGGCCGAGATCGGTGCTGGAGCCGGAAAACCGCCCCTGGGATTGGAACGGTTGCTGGAAGCACTGGTTCTGCTTGCCTACGGCGCGGAGGACTATGCCGACATTGTGGAAGGATGACTCGAGCCGGTCCGGACGCCCTTTGGGCCACCCGATCACTTGGGCTTTCGGCCGACGAGCCTTATACTGCTGAGTGCGCGTTCCACCAATTCCACAGGCTTCGTGAGCAGACGCTCAACAGGGCCTTCCGCCTGATTGTTCACCTTCGCCGCCCCGATGCCGTAGTTCGTGCCCACGGTCGCATCCAGGGTCGCAAAGGCCGCGTGGACTTCCCCGGCGGAAAGGAGGGTCTCGATCTTGGCCTGAAGGAGATTGCAGTATGCTTTTTGTTTGGAAATGAGCGTGATGCGTTCGGGCGCCCTCTTTTCCTTGGCCTGTTCCACATTGCCTGCGATCCGATGGAGCTCCGCGGCCTCCAGTTCCAGCTCCCGGCCTTTCTTGCATCGCTCCAAGGCTCTAACGGCTTCAAGGCCCTTCATGCGCACTGAGGAAAGTATCCCAATGGATACCAAAGCCCTTTCGTGGTCGGTCTTCTGGACGTGCTCATCAGCCGCCTTGCGATCAAGCAAGGTCGCCGTGAACTCCATCAGTTCCCAAGTGACGCGAAACCCGCCGTCCGTCCAGTCTCGTTCAAGTTGGAACTTGTTCTCATCCCGGTAATGGCCTATGAAACCTTCCGCCCGAGGGAAAAGCTTAACTATCAGGCGTTTGTGATCCGCGAGGGAATTGAGGTAAGTAAGGTCGGCTTGGTACGCCTCCGGTCTGTTGATCAGAGCGGTAGCCTCCAGTTTGCACGGGTCCGGTACACTTTCGGGCAACGGAAATAGAGCACCCACCACCCTGAAATAGCTGTCGGGGCAAATGTTCATTCCCGCGGCCAGCAGTTCTCTCTGTTTTCCTATATCGGTGGATAGCTGAATGACCTGTTCTTTGGCCACGGCCAAATTGGCCCTGGCTTCGATATACTCTTTGGGTTCAACCATCTGCTTATCGGACAGGCTCTTAAGGTCGCGTACCACTTCCTGTCGGTTACGTTCCAGGGAAATCGCCTGCGGCATGGCCATCTCGAGGGCCAGCAGCCTGTAGAAGGCCCCCGTCACGGTTCCAACCAACTGCTGGGCGACGCGCACACGCTGGTAACTGGATTGGACCGCTTCGTTCCTTTTAACCGCAGCCAAATACCTAGCCATGGCGGCATCCATGGGAGACCACTTGAGCTCCGCCTGCCATCGCCTCATACCACGTTCACGACCGTTGGAGAAGTTGGTCACTCCCGTGCCCGGTCCAGGGCCGACCACCTCGTAGGCACCCTCTGAGCCCAATACGTCGCTGCGCGTAAACGGAAGGCGGTCCCGCTGCGTCTGCTCGAACAGGAACTCACTTCGGGGAAGCATTCGAACGAGGCTTCCTTTGGCGGTATCCTTCTTCGTCATCTCCTCCCATACGGCTACCTGGTAATCGAGGTTGTTGTGAAGGACCAGGTTCTTGCAGTCATCGACGGTGAGGTCGGTTTTGCCGTTGGCAGCCACCGCGGCGGGTCTCGCCCGGTACATGTTTAGGACCGTTCCGGCATGTTGTTGTCGCATTGGTTCGAGGTACGTGGAGCATGCGGACATGCCGAGCAGAGCGATGACGACGCCGAGCATCCTTAATCTGATCAAGACCTTGGTATTCCTTGAAGGACAGGCTTCGTTACGGCCCGCTAAGGGAAGGGCGTACCGCGCGGGTAGCACCGGATGGACAAAGTCCGACATGATCAAACCTCACATCCGACAGGCGCCGAACAAAAGAGCGTCGCCCTCGGAACGCCGTGGTGGGGCCCAAGAAACAAGGGCCACCGAACCGCAGTATGAAATCGAACCTATTCGTCCCCGAGCGTAAAAACGAAACCCTCGGGTGATGAAATAAGTTAAGCTAACAGACCTATGTGAATATATGCTGCATTAAACATATCATAGTTGCGCCCATCTTGTCAATTAGCGGATTAAATCCGAGGTTTAATGTGTCTGAATGACCCATTTTATGGCCGAAATAATTAATCCCTACGTGCTCAAAGGAATAACCGGACGGAAGGTGTGAGTATGTTAAGGACCGACTCAACCGATAGGGACGGGCTACATGCCGATGTCGCGAAGAAAGGCGGCTACTTCGGTTTTCAGAACATTCGGGGCGCGAAATACCGCGAAGTGGGCGAGCTCACTATCAAACGTGAGGTAACGTGCGCCGGGAATTCTCCCGGCGGCTTCTTCCGCCAGGGACGGTCGCAGCCACAGATCGTTGGCCACGTGGATCACCAGGGTGGGTAGGGAAAGTCCGGGCAGGTAATCGTGTACGTCGTACGACTCCTGGGCTCGGTTTCGCATGATGAGATCATTTACGTCGTAATCGCGTGCCTTTTCTCGGAGCAGAGCGCCTTTGTCGCCCGTGGGTTCCCATGAGAAAACCTCCTTTACGACCTCGCCCCACCCTTGTCGAACGCGATAATCCAAATCCAGTCCGTTATGCATCAATATGGACCAGCCGAACATCATGCCTCGGCCGGGGTGTTGGGCCTTGGGGAGGTGGTAGTAGTCTCCTCCTGAGTCCCTCCATACCGGGTCGCTCATCATCGCCGCCGTCATGAGCTCGAAGACCCATCTTACGACCGGATCTCGCCGGATGGACGTGCTCCCCCCTATGGGCATGATCGCTTCCACGAAGCCCGGATGCAGGACGGCCCAGGCATATGTCTGCATTGCCCCCATGGAAACCCCCGTGGCCAATCTGACTCGGCTCACGTTGAGGTAATCCACGAGCAGTCGATAGTTCGCCTGTACGCAGTCAAATATGGAATACCGGGGAAACCGCAGTCCAGGACCGTCACTCGGTTTGCTTGCCCCCCATAGACCGACGGCGTCAAGAAAGACCACAAAGAAGCGATCCGTGTCGATAAGCTTCCCCGGCCCGACTACGGGCCCCAGGGAGAAGTCGTTCCCGGCCCGACCGTCATGCCAATAATGGTAGCACCAGGCCGAATCGCCCGAATAGTACGGGCTTATTGCGACGGCGTTCACGATCCTGCCGCGGCTGTCCCGTTGGGGAGTACCCGC
Organism: Pseudomonadota bacterium; assembly: GCA_043799015.1. Classification (GTDB taxonomy): domain Bacteria; phylum Desulfobacterota; class Desulfomonilia; order Desulfomonilales; family Desulfomonilaceae; genus JAZDOF01. The sequence goes on from JAZDOF010000400.1 coordinate 5,111, forward strand.
GGTAATGCAGGCTGTTCGAAGGGGGCCGGCGCCTATGGATTCAGTGGTGATTCCTCCTTTTCCGCCGAATTCATAATCCGTCGCCTGTCCGATGCAATACTCACCGCCCAAACGAAAGCCGGGAATCGTATGGTAATGCTTGAGTCCGGCAAGGGAACGCCGACCGGAAAGCCGGGTGATGCCTTCGTATCCCGTAAGTGATGGTTTTCGGCTATTGCGGGCCATGATTAGGTGCTCTCCGTCGTCGGCGCGTCCACCGAGAATCGGTAACCCCGAATGATATTCAAAGGCCCGGTCGGGGAGCACCGCAAGGCCGGTTAAGTTGCCCGGAATGGATTTAATCGGGACTCTCCCAGCGTTATCGGGGGGCGCAATCCCCAGTTGACGGCGGATAAGGCGACGCCGTAGCAAACGACTCCGGTCCAAAAGGTGGCGGATATGCCGCAGAACAGGGCTATCGCGTACGCGAATACGGACCCGCATACGGATGCGGCGCCATTGATCCCCCACAACCATGGTGTCACCAGCGGAGCGCGGACGGAAGCAGCCCTCATACCCAGCGGAAACGCGGTTCCCATGAACAGTCCGACCGACGCGATCATAAGAACCGAACCCACTATTTGAAACGCCGCATCGCGAAAACGGAGGCACTCGATTACCGATGTGGAGACCAACCCGCACAAAGCCAGAACCACGGAAATCATGCCCACGGAGGCAACCGAGGAATACCCCCGGTGGTG
>JAZDOF010000431.1:0-7889 GCA_043799015.1 Pseudomonadota bacterium
GTGGAACCCGTCCTCGAACCCCACATTCATAACCCCCACGATGTTTGGGTGCTGCAACTTGGCGGTTGCCCTGGCTTCTCGAATGAATCGCTTGACGAACACCGGGTCCCGTTCGGCGAGATGAGCGTAAAGAATCTTGACGGCAGTATGAATGTCCAGGGCGATGTGATAGCCTTTGAACACCCCCCCCATGCCGCCTCCCCCGATCTTGTACAGTATACGGCAACCGCCCACCAGCCTCCCGATGACCTTGTCGGTCATGCCGTCCCGTCGGGTGTCCACGACCGGCACGACCGTGTCCTTGCCGCAGTTGGCGCATTTTCCCTTGTGACCCACCCTGGTCCTGGGCACGTCGTGAACCTGGCCGCACTCGCACGCGAACCGCAGTATTCTTGACGGATCCGGGTCGGTTTGAACCGGGGGTGGGCCGCTCCTCACTGCATATCCGCGCCGTGGGCCGGTTGCCTCCTGTGTCTTGTCCTTAGGGGTTTGAGGCGGTTGTTCCCGTCCGGCCGCCGCTTCGGCAATGGCTTTGCCCGTAACTCGACCAACGTCCGACGGGACGTCGGCGTGTTCCATAGCCCGCAGAGCCTCTTCCTCAAGCGCCCTGAACACTACGGACGGGGCGTTCGGGTCTATCTCGGCTATCGGTGGGATGGTTAATTCGAGAATCGACGGGTCACTGCCGGCACGATCCACAAACCCGTTCAACATCGCCTCCCCTCCCGGGAGGAACGATTGGAAATCCAGCCTAACCAGCAGAATATCGTCCTCTCTCGACAGCTCTTCCACAGATGCAACGCGGCTGATAATCCAAACCGGTTCGTCTTCCGCCGCAGTGGGAAGATTTATGAGAAGGACCGCCGAATCACCCATCGCCAACCTGGTCGTTGCATGGATGAGAGCTGATGTCTTGGAGATCTCTTGACATGTCCCGTCGTGCCAATTCTTACTGTCCAGTGAATACCGGACCCCGGTCCTGAGAGGAACGGTAGGTTCGGCGGTTTCGGCGACCCCTTCGGCACCTGCGCTTTCAGTAGGAGGCGTCTCTGCGGGAAGGACCTCCGACGGACCCGCATCATGGGCGCTCGACAAGTCCCTTCCCGTTAGGTCCGGGTCGGACAACGCTTCAATCATGGCGCGGTAATTGTCCACAAACTGGACTACTTCGTGGGATAGGCCCGTAAGAACCGCCAGGGCATCAGCAGGCCTCTCCGCTTCGATCAGTCCTCTCGCCAGTTCCTCCGCCACTTCTCCTTTGTCGACAGGAGACACCAAAGGCTCGGCTAGAAACTGACCAAGGAGCCCTACGGCCTCGTCAAACTGCTTCAATCGAACAAGGCTGGTGCTTATATGGCGTAACAGTTCCCCCCTGAACATGGGGGACAGATGCAGGGCACGCCGGAACTCCGAGAGGGCCTCCTGGTAGAGCTCCATTTCCAAGTAGGCGATACCGAGGTCCAGCGACTGCCTCGGCGCAAGATCGTCCAAGCGGTTTGGACGCGCCCCGGTATCGGCATGCATCTTCTCCGAGAACTGGAGCTGAACCACTTTGGCTTGCGCATGCTTATCGGTAGGGTCTCTTTGCAGAATACCTTGGTAAACCTCAAGGGCATGGTCGTACAGCCCCTGCGACTCGTACAGGGCCCCTTCCTGCCACATTCGGGCGATCTCGTCCACTATCTCCTTGGGATCGCTCATGGTATTCCGCGCAATCGGCCGAACCGACAGTTAGAGCCTATAACGGGCATTTTCCCACATCGCTTAGATACATTTCGGACGCTTAAACAGTATACCAAAAACCGGCGATGTTGTCAGGGGCTATTTGGCCGTGAATCCGGGAGGAAGATCCTCCGACGGCGCAGGCCTCAATCCCCCTTTCTCCCCGGCGTACGGCTCCATACCGGACGGCGAAAACGTTTCAGGCCCCAATCTGTTTTGTTCGCTGTCCTTGGCTTTGAACTCGAGTCCGTACTGCTTGGCCGCCTCCACATAAGAACCCGTCGTCAGACGCACCTCGCCCCCGATGCTCACTCTGATGGCCGCGCCCCCGCTCACCGGGCATCTTGACTCACACCAACCGCAGCCGAGACACCTGTTTTCCAGAACAAAAGGCGCAGCGTTCTTGAGTCCGGGTACCATTCTGAACGATACCGCCCGAAACGGGCACACCTCATCGCATACCAGGCACTTCTTATCCTGTTTCCATACAAGGCATTTCTGTCTGATCAAGTAGGCCGAGCCTATCTTGGCGTGATTCTTTTCCGTGAGGTTCACCGCACGAATCGCCCCCGTAGGACAAACCTGCCCGCATACGTTGCACGTAACGGCACACGCCGCCAATCTCGGCATGACTACCGGGGTGAACAGCCCTTCCAAACCGGCCTTGAGCCATATGGGCTGCAAGGTGTTCGTCGGGCATGCCTTCATGCATTCCCCGCACCTGATGCACCGAGTCATAAATGATACTTCAGGCACCGATCCGGGGGGACGTATGAGGTCCGGGTCCACCAAAGCCGCCTCCTTGCCGATCGGCGTCGGTTGTTCCAAGCCGCTTCTCAAGAGGCCGGCACTCATGGCGCCGGCACCCACGGCCAACACCATCCGGCGTCTTGTCATATCGACTTGAGCAAAGGAGGGTACGGCCGCAACCCTCTTGATACCGAACGATACGACATGCTCGGGGCATACCTTCACGCAACGCAGACAGACGATGCACTCGGAATGAACGGTCTTGTGAGGCTCCTCGCTTATGGCGGAAGTGGGGCAGTTTCTTATGCACCGTCCGCATCGCGTGCAACCTTCGGCCACGCGTCGTCTCACCAATGGTCGTCCGGAAAACAGCGCGATAAGCGCGCCGGCAGGGCACAAGTACCTGCACCAGAAGCGAGGGTCCAGCAACGCCAAGCAGGTGATGCATATGAAGACAGCGAACCAGAAGAAGCCGCCGGCGAAGACTCGTCGATTGAGATCGATGTAGGCCAAATCCTGTAAACCCACGAATCCCAGTGCGGGCCCCACCGCCCTCATGCCCCAATCCCCCGAAAGAGTCAAAACGGGATACAGGCACAGACCGTAAAACCGGGTGATCAACGAAATGGGGGAACCGAGGAAGACGAGGGATACCCCGAATATGGAGGACGCCACGATCAGTAATAGGAACGCATACTTCCACCACCGGCGAGATCGAGTCGCCTCCGCGGTGACGGATTTCACCGGCCTTTTTGCCGGAGATACTACAAACCGCTGCACCACGTCCAGCGTCGTGCCCATGGGGCAAACATGACCGCAAAAAGCCCTTCCGATCAGCAAACCCGCCGCGGCCACGACCAATCCGGGGATCAGGGCCGGGATAAATTCCCTTATCCCCACCATGACGGCAAGGCCGACCACGGGATCCAGACGGAGAAAAAGGTCCACAGGGACCCAATCTATGAGCGGATGCGCCGCCAACCACAAGAGAACGACGAAAAACCCAAGGCTAACCGCCTGAATTAACCGTTGAAGCCTCATCAAACCTCGATCTTCTTCACCTTGAGATTTTCCAGATCAAGCCGCCCCAATCCGCGTTCGGCGGCAATACGAATGTGCTGAACCTGGTTCGGTTTGAACTTCCTCTCATGCCAAGTTCCCAAGGCCACCATCTGGGCGTCCGCCGCCACCATGTCGGTAGACGCCAGAACCAGATTTAGGGGAATTACCTTTCCCGGACCGCCGGGGCCGCCGGAACTGAGAATTCGCGTACCGTCAATCACGATCAAGTGAGGCTTCAACAAAGACGCCATGTCAACTATGGCTTCGTGCAGATTGTGTCTCGTGTGAAAAATGGCCCGATCATGAATGAGCCCCATCATCCCCTTCATGGAGAGGCTTACGCCGGCACCCGAATGGGATTTGCCCACCGGTACGGCGATCAACACATCCGCATCGAGGACTTCCGCTATCACCTCCATCTTCTTGACTTCAACGCCCTTGGGTACCCCCGCTTCCTTGAAGAGTCGCCGGGCCTTAACATTCTGAACCGTTGTGTTCGGTATCCGCTCGCAGGCGGCGGGTATCCCCGACAGTGAAAGGCAATCGTGCGGGGCATGGAGGACATTGTCGAGGACCGCAATACGCGCCGCACCGGCTTCCACGCACATCTTGGCCACTTCGGCCACCACATGGGGGTTAGTATTGGCACCCTCGTCGGGCTTCCTGGCAAAACTCATGTTCGGTTTGATCACCACCTTGGCACCGGCCTTGACAAACCGTTTGATCCCTCCCAGTGCGTCCACCGCGGCCCGAGCATTTACCGCCGGATCGTTTCCATACGCGACCGCTATATCCGGCACTTCTTGAGCCTGGACCCCCGAAGGGCCGAAAACCAGCCCGGGTCCGCCGGTTATTGCGGCCCCGGTAGTTATTAGGGCCGTCCTTAAGAACTCCCGGCGACATCTCTTTATCGGCATCAATCAATCTCCTCTCGGGTATGTGTATGCTCTAATAATAAAGGCGCTTGAACGCCAAAAGTCAACAGAGCGTGCCTGTTACCTCCGGAATGGGAGGCCTCGGGCCGGGTCCCATGGCCGCCGGCGAAACGGACTTAAACATTAGCCTTGACATCACATACAGTTGGGGTAATATATTCAATTATAAAGACACCTTGATATCGCAAAACCTTCAATATATGGGTGTTATTTTCTTGAGCAGCGCGTCATCCGGACCCCTTGGGGCGTAACCACAGTCTTCATGTACAAGAGCACCACATTCACACACATCTTTAGGAACCGCGGTGGCGTTGACAAGAGTCATTGAATTCGGCGTTTCTTTTCTTGCGGCTTTCGTGGTTGTCGTAACATACTCCACTCTTAGCCTGCGTCCCGCTCTCGTTGAAGTGAGGTCTCAAGTCGCGGCTGAATGGAGCGGGTTCGTGCGGGGAGTCGAACATAGGAACAACATCCTGGGCGGACTGGTTGAAGGGTTGAAAGGCTTCGAACCCGGAAAAACAAAGCTGGCATCCAAAATACTCGAAGCCCAGGCCATGGCCGTTCGGTCTACGGACCCCGATAGGTTGGCGGCTTCGGTGGATGAAATCGAAAGACTGCTGACCGAGATGGAATCCTTGGTAGCGTCCCGTCCCGAATTAAACGGCTACCCGCCTTTTGCGGCGAATTGGACCAAAACTCTGGAACTTACGAGACGCATCAACCTGCGGCGCATGCTGTACAACAAGAACGTGGAATTGTACAATCGACTGCTTGCCCCCTTTCCCCAGAGCCTTATGGTGTCACTCCTCGGATTTGTTCCTCTGAAATCCTATCCCTATACTCAGCCCTTCGCCGGTCAGTAGGGCACGCTAACGCCGGCCGCACCGGACGTGGCCGCCACCGAACGCGGTCCAACGGGATCGGCTCTCGTTAGTGCATCTTCGAATCGTTGGGAATCTCTTCTTCGCTCACCTGACGGACCTTACCATCCGTCACGACAAATCCGGTCATCACGAGCATATTGGGCTTGGTGGGGTGCAAGGCGCGAACGCTGAAGCCGGGTTTACCCTCATACTGGTAGTTGCCGATGGGCAGTACCCCGTTGGTGCGCATCTGCCAGGGGATTACTCTCCGCTTCAGCTTCTTCGACCAGTTCATATAGTACAGCCTAACGTAATCGCAACCCGCGTCCTTACCGAGTGGAGCATACGCGGCCACGTAGTTGTTGACCGCACCCACATCGGGGTCCTCGGTATGGTTGACGGTGCGCCAAGCCAACAGCCTTAGAAAAGGGACCATTCGTTCCAGGTCCTCCGGCGGGGTGAACTTGAGATTGTGGGTGTACACATACCCTACGCGACCATCCTCTATTTTCACCTTGTACCATACGTCCTTTTTGACGTCTTCGCCCGATTCCGCCCCTCCTGCCTTATCGGAAGGCGGGGGTCCTTCCTGATCGTCGCCTCCCCCTGCTTGTGGACGAGCTCCCGCCTTGGGAGAAGGACGCGCGGTCACCAGTCGCTCATACATTTCGACTTTCTTTCCCGGAGGGAGAATCTCCACCACCGGGTGTGCGCGACCTGCCTCTAAGCGGAAATTCGCCTTACTCTTCGTCACGCCTTCGGCTTGCACCGGAACGCCTTCGATGGACCGACGCAACTCTTGGGTCTTGGCGATCATGTCTTCCCCGCCGATCAATCTGTGGGTCACGTATCCTTCGCGCCCATCGCGGGTACGTACGCGATACCATTCCCCCATTTTGTCAACCAACCGGACAGGGGTTTCCGCCGGCAGCTTCACAATGACTTCCGAATTCAAGTTGGCCGTGCGGTAAAGTGAACAGGCGCTTATGGTTATGCCTTCGCGCTGAGCAAACGGTTGTTTCGTCTTTACGAACCAGGGTTGAGCGCGCTTCAACAACTCGCGTTTTATGGTTTCAAATTCCTGGCAGCCCGAGCACAAGGCCAGCACGCAAGACGCCGCCACCATAGAGAGGCAATACCCCGCCCCGGGGGCCTTAAACCAAATTCGCGGCATAGGGACATCCTCCGACGTCCGTCAGTGCGGGCCACCTTATAACGGTCGGCGGCGGAAATCAACCGTCGAAGTTGATGGACCGGCAACAGCGCCTCAAGACAACCCCGCAACGGCGGCCGCCGGAGGGTCGTTTCGCGTCCTTGACTTCCGGCATGCCCCGTGATAATAGCATCACACGATACATAAAAGGTTATAATACCAAATTGATGCGTTAATAACCTAAACAAGGGAGAGAACAGTGTCCGGCAGGCTTTTTTCGTTTCCAAGCTTCAGTATCTGGGTCGCCCTTTCGGCGATCCTCGGCTGCTCGATTTGCCTTTGCGGCGTCGCGACCGCGGACGAAGTACTTGCGCGAATCGGCAATGAGACGGTAACGGATGCCGACCTCAAAGAAATGGCAAATGCGGTTCCTGAAAAATTCCGCCACCTTTACTTGACTCCCGCGGGACGCCGGCAAACCCTGGAGTACATTGTAAACGTGTATGCACTGGCGGCTGCGGCTGAGAAAGAGGGCTTGGAGAAGTCGCCCAAATTCCAGAAGCTGGCCAAATTCGCCAAGAAAGACCTACTGGCCCGCATGTACCTGGAAGAGAACAGCAAGACCATCCCTGAACCCACGGAAGCCGAGGCGAAGGCGTTTTTCGAGCAAAATGCCGAGCAAATGAGGACTCCGGAAGAGGTGCATCTCCGTCACATCTTGGTGAAGACGGAAAAAGAGGCCAAGGATGTGCTGAACAAGCTCAAGAAAGGCGAGGATTTCGGCAAGATCGCGGCCAAGGAGTCCCTGTGCCCCAGCAAGACTCGCGGCGGTGATCTTGACTGGATGCCGCGTGGAAGACTGGTGACGGAAATAGAGACCGTCGCTTTCTCCATGAACAAAGGCGACGTCACCGGCCCCATCAAGACAAAACACGGGTTCCACGTCCTCCTATTGGAAGATAAGCGGCCTGCTCGACAGAGCTCTTTCGAGGAAGTCAAAGACTACGTCATGGAACAGCTACAATACACCAAGAAGCAGGAAAGGTACGAGTCTTTGGCCAGGGATCTAAAAACGAAGCTGAACGTACAGGTGGAAGCTTCCAAGGCGCCTGAGGGCGGTGCGACGGAACCCGCGGCACCGGCACCCAAAGCACCGGGCACGAAGAATTGATCGTTATAGCGATTGACGACGGCTGTGTCGGAAACAGCCGAATCCCCCCCATCCCCAAGAACCCACAATTGGTTGCGTGCACCGTCGGCTGTCGCCGAGCGCTCGGTGGTTTCTATGGTGTCACGCGTTGAGAATTGCGGGAACCCTGAACGGTTGAGTGAATCGAAACAAACACCTGTAGGGGCGGGGTTTATCCCCGCCCGCCGTCGGCATCCAGGGAACGGGCGGGGACA
>JAZDOF010000460.1:0-8477 GCA_043799015.1 Pseudomonadota bacterium
AATATATTATGTAATGACGGAGTTTATCATTAAATCAAGCCTACTAGGCATTGCGCGGGTACCTATCGCCGGGCTTCATGAAGTTCGTTCCAAGGGGCTTGAAGGGCCTGATTGAGCGTTCTTTTATGCCATATCGAGTTCAAAGAAGTGGACCCGGTCCGGGAATCTCGTTGGGCCTCAAACCAAGGTTGAGTGAAGCACAGACGGTATCGGACGGTTACGCATGGGCTTTGATCCTCCTTGACGCGCGTCGGTCATTTCTGCTATCGGATGGAATAGGATGGTTCCGATCACGGAACTACCCAAGGGCTTCCAGCATCATCCCCTACCCCCCAGTGTAGGCACTCCTTCTGCTTGAACAGCCAAGGATGTCGAATCGATCGGCGGACAGGGAGTCCATTCTACGGAAACCAGACCCCAAGGAGTCTCTGATGAGTGACGAATACGATATCGAACTTACCGAAGAGCACAGGATGCTCCGCGATATGGTTCGCAAGTTTGCGGATAAAGAAATCGCTCCCGTAGTGGAAGCGGACGAGAATGCCCACAGGTTTCAGCGTGAACTGGTGGTCAAAATGGCTGAGTTGGGCCTCTTCGGGTGCCCCATACCCGAGGAGTACGGCGGAAACGCCATGGGTTATCTTGCCCACGCGATCGTAACCGAGGAGATCGGTCGGGTATCCGGTTCCTTGAGGGTTGCATTCAATATGCAAACCATGGGCACGGCCCTTTCGATTCTCAAGTGGGGCAGCGAAGACCTCAAGCGCAAGTACATCCCTGCGCTGATGTCCGCTGAAAAGCTCGGCTGCTTCGGGATTACCGAGCCCGACGCCGGATCGGATACCGCGGCCATGACCACCACGGCAGTTCGGGACGGCGATTTCTATATCCTGAACGGGCGCAAGATGTGGATCACGTGGTCTACCGTGGCCGATATGGCGGTAGTGTTCGCCATGACCGACCGCAAGGCCAAGCACAAAGGAATGAGCGCCTTCGTAATGGATATGGATTCTCCCGGCGTAAGCACCAAAGCCATCAAGGACAAGCTTGGAATTTGGGCCTGCCCCACCGGTGAAATCATTATGGAAGACGTGAAGGTCCCCAAAGAGAATCTCCTCGGCGGTGAGGGGAAAGGCTTCTCCCATTTGATGCAAGAGCTCATCAGCACGCGGCTCAGCGCCGCGGCGGGCGCGGTGGGGAACTGCCAGGCCGCCGTGGACGAAGCGATCAAGTACGCGAACGAGCGCAATCAGTTCGGTCAACCCATCGGCAGCTACCAGATGGTGCAGGAAGTTATCGCCAGGATGGTCGTGGAGACCGAGGCGGCTCGCGCCCTTGTATGGCGTTGTGCCATGCAGAAAGACCGTGGATTGGTCAACAATATGAGGGAAACCGTCATCGCCAAGTATTACGCGTGCAAGGCCGCGGATGAAGTGCCGAACCTCGGTCTGGAGGTACTGAGTGCGTATGGTTATTCCAACGAGTACCCGATTGCACGAATCCTCCGGGACGGCAAAGTCTACAAAATACTCGAGGGTGCCACGAACATCATGAAAATGATCATAGCCACGGACGCTCTGGGGATCAAGAAGGCCAACAGATAGTTAGCCTCCTCCGGAACGGCCTTTTCACGGGAAGGATCGACGGCCCCGGTCTGCGGCCGGCGGGTGGTCGGTCCTTTTCTTCGTTTTCGCCCTAATAGGCATGAGCATTTATTCTTTAGTAAGGCATATCAACCAGCTATGCGTTTTTCATTCGATGTGATTCACAAGGACTCTTCGAGCCGGGCCAGGCTCGGCCTGATGAAAACCCCTCACGGAGAGGTGGATACCCCCGCTTTCATGCCGGTGGGCACCCGAGGCGTCGTGAAGACGGCTTCGCCCGAAGAGGTTGCGAGTGTGGGCTTTCGCATGATCCTGGCCAACGCCTATCATCTGTATTTGCGCCCCGGCCACGAACTGGTGGAACGACACGGCGGGCTTCATCGCTTCATGAACTGGCCCGGCCCCATACTGACCGACTCCGGCGGATTTCAGGTTTTCAGCCTCTCAAAGCTCCGCAAGGTCACCGACCAAGGCGTGCTTTTCCAGTCGCACATTGACGGCAGCTCTCACCTTTTTACGCCGGAACTCAGCATAAGGGTACAAGAGGCCCTGGGGGCCGATGTGATAATGTGCCTGGACGACGTGATAGGCTATCCGGCGTCCAGAGAGGAAGCACTTTTGGCATTGGAAAGAACTGCGTCCTGGGCCCGACGGTGTGCTGAGGCCAAAAAAAAGGTTGACCCTGGTTTGTTCGGCATAGTACAAGGGTCGATGTTTCCGGATTTGAGGCGGTTAAGTGCGGAAGGCCTCGCCGGTGCGGAACTTGACGGTTACGCGGTTGGGGGTCTGAGTGTAGGGGAACCTCGGGAAGTAATGGTGGAAATGATCGACATCACGGTGCCGTTCCTCCCCGAACCGGTCCCGCGCTACCTCATGGGAGTAGGCAAGCCGCAAGACATATTGGATGGGACCCTGCGCGGCATTGACCTATTCGACTGCGTGCTCCCTACTCGGAATGCCCGCAACGGGGCCTTGTTCACATCAAGGGGACCGGTGAACATCCGTAATTCTCGATACCGTGATGATGGAGGGCCCGTTGATCCACTGTGTTCTTGCCCGCTTTGTACCACCTATTCCAGGGCTTACCTGCGGCACCTTTTTTTGGAGAATGAAATATACGGCCACCGCTTAGCCACCATACACAACTTGTGCTTTTACAGCCGGCTGATGGAAGGCATTCGCAAGGCGACGGCAGAGGACCGGCTTGCCTCATTTGCGCGCGAAACCACGTCCGGCATGGAGGAAGAAAATGATTGACCTTGCATACGCCATGGCTCCTCCGCAAGGTGCCGAAGCCGACACCTTCGGCTCTCTGATGAGTTTCCTGCCGATGGTGCTGATCCTGGGAGTATTTTACCTGTTGCTCATACGACCACAGCAAAAAAAGGCCCAGGACCACAAGAAGGTCCTGGAGAGCCTCAAGAAGGGCGATTCTGTGATCACCCAGGGAGGCTTGTATGGAAAGATCGTGTCGATACAGGACCAGGTTATTGCCCTGGAGATTGCCGACAAAGTTCGAATACGGGTTGCGCGGCCCTATATCCTCGGCCTCGAGAATCAACCCGGCCTCGAGAAACCCCAACCGCCTTCCCAATAGTCTTAGCTGGAGGAGCAAGTCTTCGTGAGCGAGAACCTGAATCTGCGAACGGCCATTGTACTGGTGGTGCTGGCGGCGAGTCTTTTCCTTGTTTATCCGTCCATCGGCCCCGTACCTCAGTTCTGGTCAAAGTATCTTCCGGACCAGCCCATTCGGCTCGGCCTCGACCTGCAGGGCGGCCTGCATCTTGTTCTTGAAGTTCAAGGTGAGGAAGCCGTTCAGGCGGTGGTCGATCAGACCATGAACGACGCTGCGGACATCATGAAAGAAAAGAAGATTCGATACTCCGATGTGATCCGCAAGTCGTCCAATTCTTTTTCCGCGTACTTGAGAGACTCGGAACAAAGTGCGCTATTTGATGAATCAGTGCTCGGAAAGCTGCAAAACTTCAAGAAACTGTCGGAAAAGCAAACCGACAAGGGGTTTGAAATTACCCTGGGCATTGACGCGAAATCGGCGGAAGACATCAAACAGGCAGCCGTTAGGCAAGCCGTGGACACGGTGCGTAGTCGTGTCGATGCTTTCGGCGTGGCCGAACCCGACGTGGTCATTCACGGCACGGACAGGATAGTCGTACAACTTGCCGGCCTAAAAGAGGACATCGGCAGGGCAATCGATATAATCAAGAGGACTGCCCGTCTCGAATTCAAGCTGGTGGATGAGCAGGGCGATTTGAGCGCGGCCCAAAAGGGAAACGTGCCGCCCGGCAGCGAAATCCTCTATCAACTTGATCGCAACCAGCGGTCCGGAGCGGTCAAGAGGTCCGCATACCTCGTCAAGAAGCAGATCCTAATGACCGGAGACGTGCTGACCGACGCAAGGGTGAGACCGGATTCGGCCGGCGGTTATTATATCGCCATGGACTTCAACAAACGCGGGGCCGACGTGTTCGAGCGAATAACGGGCGCCCACGTTCGCGAACGGCTTGCCATAATACTTGATAATCGCATATATTCCGCTCCCGTTATCAAAGATCGGATCGCCGGCGGTCATGCCGTAATTGAGGGAACATTCTCACCGGAAGAAGCCAGTGACTTGGCTTTGGTCCTTCGCGCCGGCTCATTGCCTGCGCCGGTGAAGATACTGGAACAGCGGTCGGTGGGACCGTCATTAGGTGAGGATTCCATTCGCCGAGGCCGAAACGCCGTGCTGTTCGGGATGCTTCTAGTGGTCATCGGTATGGCCGGGTACTACAGGTGGTCGGGCATGGTGGCCAACGTGGCCTTGACCATGAACCTTCTCCTGATATTTGCGGTCATGGTAATGCCCGGATTCAGGGCCACTCTAACACTCCCGGGCCTCGCGGGCGTGGCTCTCACTATGGGTATCGCCATTGACGCAAACATACTTATCTACGAACGTATGAGAGAGGAAACGCGTCTAGGCAAATCTCCGAAGTCGGCACTTGCGGTAGGCTATGAGAGGGTGTTTTGGACCATCTTCGATACCCACGTGACGACTATTCTGGCGGCCTTACCTTTGATTCAGTTCGGCACGGGCCCCATTAAGGGATTCGGTGTTACACTTTGCATCGGGCTCATAATATCAATGTTCACTTCGCTTGTCGTCACACGCGTGATCTTCGACCACGTGTTCGCACGGGTGCGAATCACACGCCTAAGCGTCTGAGCGCCGATGGGCGGATGATGTTTGCAGAGGACCCGAAGTCCTTTGACGCGAGAAACTGATTCAAAAGACGCTTAATAAGGAATAGCAAGGTGGAACTGTTAAGACCCGATACCAATTACGATTTTGTCGGTTACAGACGATATGCGTACCTTTTTTCGACCGTGCTCGTGGTCCTGGCCCTGCTTTCCGTTCCTATCAAGGGTAACATTAGGCTGGGCATAGACTTCACCGGCGGCATCATGATTCAACTGAAAACCGCCAAGCCTATTCATGTCGACGAAATCCGAACAGCGCTGGAGCCTGTGGGACCGGGCCTGCTGATTCAGAAGTTCTCCTCGAGTGAAAACGAGTACATAGTCCGTGCCGAGGTGACCGAATCCGGGGCCGAGGAGGTGGCTAAGAAGGTCAAGGAGCTTCTGGAGCACAAGATCGGCTCAGGTAACGTGGATATTCGCGGGGTGGAAATCGTAGGGCCAAAGGTGGGAAAAGACCTACGGCAATCGGCCGTATGGGCCACCATAATCGCATTGGGGATGTTGCTCACGTACGTAAGCATTCGTTTTGGGCCGAGCATGGCCATCGGGGCCGTTCTATGCCTCATCCACGATGTAGTGATCATTTTCGGCCTGTTCGTATGGACCGGGAGGGAATTCAACCTGACCATCCTGGCGGCACTCCTCACGGTGATAGGATATGATATAAACGACACAATCGTGGTGTGCGACAGAATACGCGAAAACCTTGCCTCGTGGATGCGACGCAGGGCGTTGCCCGAAGTGCTCAATGCATCCATCAACCAGACGCTTTCCAGGACAATTCTGACTTCCGGCTTCACCTTGCTCGTGGTGGTCTCGCTGATGATCTTCGGCACCGATGTGCTGCGGGACTTCGGCTTTGCCTTGTTCGCCGGAATCTTCTTCGGGACGTATTCGTCCATATTTGTGGCCACACCTCTCGTGCTCGCCTGGGATAGGATCATGCCGATCCATCGAGGATGACGGGAGCTCCGGCCTCCTATTGAACCGGCGGTCGGAGCGCCCTCCACTCCACTCGATGGGCGTTGAAAGCCCCGTATCCATGACCACTGTACTGATCGGTCACGACCATACTCTCGCACAGTTGGACCGGACGGCGATGCTGGGCACCCCGGCCCATGGTTATCTCTTTGTAGGTCCGGAAGGAGTCGGTAAGAAGACCGCGGCCGTATGTTTCGCATCCCGACTCAATTGCCCGATACCCGCGGATGACCCGCACGGCGCTTGCCCCGTTTGTCGAAGGATTGCATCGGGAAAACACCCCGACGTTATTGTAGAGAGACCGGAAAGAAACAGAATACGCGTTGACAGGATACGCGAAATACGTGAATTCTTTCGGTACGCTCCGGTGGAGGGACGGTATCGCGTCGCGATTATAGACGACGCGCACCTTATGAATCATCAAGCTCAAAACGCACTTCTCAAAACCCTGGAAGAACCGCCGCCCGGGCGCATGCTGATTCTGGTTAGCGCCAAGCCATCCCTTCTCTTGGCCACGGTTCGCTCTCGATGTAGGAAGATACGATTCGGGCCCGTCCCGCCCGGGCCGCTTGAGGCGCTTCTTTGCCGAGACACGGGATTGTCCGGCGACATGGCCCGTAACGTCGCAGTTTTGGCCGGCGGCAGCGTCGGCCGCGCCCTTGAACTGGCGAAATCCGACCATTCCGATGCGGGCCACGGCCTCGATACGTTTCTGTCGGACCCCGGAGCTAAAGGCCTCAAGGGGATCTTGGAGTTGTCCGCTGCTCTTACCGGAAACCGCCAATCGGCCGTTGAGGCCGTCGATATCGCCATCGGGTTGGTTGGGGACGCGCTGTTGGATCGTGGTGCATACGGTGATTGCGTGCCGGAAGATCCTGCGGTCGATGAGGACGGGCATCGGTCGATGTTAAGGTCTCGCCGATTGTTGGCGGTATACGATGAACTGGTCAGGGCTGCGAACTTGTTGACCGCGGACACAAATATCAACCCTTCGTTGGTGATGGATGTGACTTTGCTGAGGATCGCCCGTATACTGGGCGGACAAAGCCTAGGCATTCCCCATCCCGGACGCACGTGAGACGAAAAAAAAATGGCCGGCGACGACAAAAAACGAGAAATTAGTTTTTTTCCAAGATCCTATGGCTCCGGCGGCCGGTCCAAGGACAGGCATTTCGGTAGAAGAGGCGGGGGCCAAAGAGACGGAACTCATCAAAAAGGTGAGGCCGACCCGAAAGGTGAGGACCGCCTTCAACGGGAGCATACTGAAGACAACGGCGTCAATCCTTCGGCGGAGGAAAACGGTGGGAGCCTATGTCCCGAGGATGACCTGGATACCGCCACCTACGACGAGGAAGTAACCGCTCGGGGAGAGGAACCTTCCCTCTCGTGCTTATGTCCCCTCAGTCGGATGGACGAGGCCGTCGGAGAGGGAGAATTCGCCGCCCAAGGCGAGCAATCGGTCAGGGTCAAGGTCAGACTCGCAGGTGTACGCTTCGAGTACGCCGGCAGGATCTATTACTTCGAACTGGAGGACATCCAACCCGAAATCGGTGACTGGGTAATCGTAAAGACCGACAAGGGGCTGGGCATGGGACAGATTGTTCTCGCGCCTTTCGTCAGAGAGATTGACGCGGGACAGTTGCAGGCATTACGCAAGGTGTTACGTCCGGCGACGGAAGCGGACTTCGACCAGCAGGAAAGGTGCAGACAACGAGAGGCTGTGGCCAAAATCTACTGCCTCCATATGATAGAGAAGCTCCAACTTCCGATGAAGCTCGTGGGGGTCGAATGCTTTTTTGACGGCACCAAGTACGTATTCTACTTCACCTCTGAAGGCCGGGTGGATTTCAGAGAGCTCGTGAAATTGCTGGTGGCCCGGTTCCCGGTTCGCATAGAGATGAGACAAATAGGAGTGCGGCACGAGTCGAAAATGATAGGCGGCATTGCTTCATGCGGACAGGAGCTGTGCTGTTCGCGTTACTTGGTTGATTTCAGGCCGGTTTCCGTAAAGATGGCAAAGAACCAAAACCTTTCTTTGAACCCATCGAAGATTTCGGGAGCCTGCGGGCGACTTATGTGTTGCCTGGCCTATGAATACGAAATATACGAGGAGTTTAAGAAAGGCCTTCCCAAAGTAGGCAAGACGGTCAACACCGCCCGAGGCGTTGGAGTGGTTCTGCGACACAATCCCCTTACCCAATCGGTTACCGTTCAATTTGGTGAAGCAGACGTCATCGACTACCGGAAAGAAGAGCTTCTCAAGGGGTGTGAGCCAACGACGTCGGCTTCCGGGTCGGATCCGACTACAAAGCCTGGTCGAACGGATCCGGACGGGACCTCATCCGAATAACGCGATCATCCCGATTGACGCCGCGGGGGCGGAAGAGCATCCGTTCGTTTCGTGTCAAGACCATGGAACCATCCTCGGGATCACCCCCTACCCCTTCATGAAGCCCCGCGCTCCATAGCGTTACGTATTGCGGCCATGAGCGCTCGGCCGAAGCGGACAATGTAAGCGGAGATGAGATGCTCCGTGCGACGTGGATCTTCGGCGTTCCGGCCTGCCCCCGCTTGCGTCCCGACAACGGTGCTTTTTCCTCGAAGGGGGAGATTGCGTCATAGGTGCGTTAG
>JAZDOF010000466.1:0-5196 GCA_043799015.1 Pseudomonadota bacterium
CTTGAGTCTACTGCCGGACGCTCAGTCTTTGGCGGCATCGCAAGGGGCCGTTCATGAGTACGTGGGTATGCTTTGGTGTTGGGTGATGAGCCGGCGTCCCGGGACGGGGCTTTGAATCCGGAAAACTTAACCACAAAGTCACCAAGGCACGAAGAAGAATTTGAAATGATTGGTAAACCCCCATTGTTTCACAAATCGTGTCCGCCGGTACATCAAAGTGCCGGCTCGACCCAGGGGTACCTGAAGATTATCAGCCTTTGATTTCTTTGTGCCTTTGCGTCTTGTATATTAATCCCGGAACCACTTGATTTCCCGCTCTCGTACGTGAATGGGGGGAGGGCCGCGTCGGCCCCCTCCCGTTTATGCCGGTTACCAAGGGTAGGTTCCGATTTTCCCTCTCCAGACTCGGGGAAGGGAAAATCGGCGAGGGCATCGAAAAAAGACAAAACTCTCGGCAACGTCCATAGGCATCGACGACTACAGTACTCCGTAGGCCTCTCTGGCCGCGGTGAGCGTGTTCTTCATCAGCATTGCGATGGTCATGGGGCCGACTCCGCCCGGCACGGGCGTGATGGCCGCGGCTCTATCCGCACATTCCTTGAAAGCCACGTCGCCCACGAGCTTGAAGCCCCTCTCGGTGGTCGGATCATCCACGCGGTTAATACCGACGTCGATAATGACGACTCCTTCCTTCACCATATCGCCCTTGAGGAATTCAGGCACGCCCATGGCGGCTATGACGATATCGGCATTGAGGCACTTTTCCTTGAGGTCTCTGGTCTTGGTGTGGCACATGGTCACGGTGGCGTTCATGGCCCGTTGGTCCAACATGTTGGAAAGAGGACGACCGACGATATTGCTGCGTCCGAGGATTACCACGTCCGCGCCTGCCGTTTGGAATCCGCCTCTCTTGATGAGTTCAATGCAGCCGGCGGGGGTGCAAGGCAGGAACCTGGGCTTGCCCATGCTGATAAGCCCGACGTTATAGGGATGGAAGCAGTCGACGTCCTTCTCGGGAAGCACGGCGAGCAGGATCTTGGTCTCAGGAATGTGCTTGGGCAGAGGGAGCTGGCAAAGGATGCCGTGTACCGACTTGTCCTTGTTGTACCCGTCTATGACTTCCAGTAGCTGCTCGGTGGTCGCGTCCCCCGGGAGCCGGGTCTCAAGGGACTTGATCCCGATGAACTCACAGGCTTTCTTCTTGTTGCTGACGTAGACCTTAGAAGCCGGGTCGTCACCGACGAGGATGACTGCAAGACAAGGCTCCATGTTCTTCGCCTTCATCTCGCTCACTTCCAGCTTCATTTCATCCTTGAGCTGTTGTGACACTTCGTTTCCGCTGATGATTTTCGCGGCCATCAATACCTCCTGTTGATTATTTTTCTCACCTATCACACATCAAATCGCCCGGTTCACTCCTCGACCTCGAGTCGCGTCGCTATCCGTTCCACCGCGGCATAGATCACGGGATCATCCAGCGATGGAGGACGACTTTCCAAATCCGCCCGGGCTATTTCTTCAGAAAACGGCAATATGCCGATCAGAGGGATACCATCGAGATTGTCGCGCAGGAAATCCTCTTCATGTGGGGTGCGAACTTTGCTGCCTACGGCTGAAATCTTCAAGAGACCTATGTCTTGGGTAAGCTGCTTCACCTTGGCAGCGGTGTCCAAGCTCCTGCGCCCGGGTTCCACCACAATCACGAGCCGGTCGACACCCTGTGCGGTTCCTCTCCCGAGGTGCTCTATCCCTGCCTCCATGTCCATGATCACGAGGTCTTTGTGGTACAAGACCAAGTGAGTGATAAGGGCCTTGAGCAATACGCTCTCCGGACAGATGCACCCGCCGCCGCCTTTCTTGACCGTACCCATGATCAGCAGGCGTACGCCTTCATTTTCCTTACCCAGCGACTCGGGCAGATCGTCCACTTGGGGGTTCATCTTGAAGAAGCCGCCCACGGTTCCGGGCCGGCTCCCTGTTCGCTCGTGGATGAGTTCTTCCATTTTGGCTATGGGAACAATGCCGGATGTATCAATGCCCAGCGCGGAACCCAGGTTCGCGTCGGGGTCCGCGTCCACGGCGAGCACTCTGTACCCCTTCCGGGCCCAATACCTGGCCAGAAGGCTGCTCAATGTCGTCTTTCCCACCCCACCTTTTCCGGATACGGCTATTTTCATGGTCGTCCTCGCGTCAGATAATACAATATTGATCCAAACACATCTCCCATGAACTTACGCATCGGTATCCGTAAAGGAAAGCTGCGGGCCGCATGCTTTGAGCAGTTCCAGCACCGCCATTTGTCCCGCCACCGCCATGTCTTCCGCGCTGAAAAAGACGAACGCGGTTTCATCAAAGAGCACCCCCGCTTCCGGCGGAAACTCTTCATCACCTTCCCACACCAAGCACGTGATGGGTAGGAATGGGAAATAGGCCAGCTCAACGGATGCATCCGCCGAATCCAGCCTTTTTCCCTTCAGTTTTTCTCCGGCCACGATCATCGGGCGAGGGTCTCTTCCGAACACCTGAATTAAAACCGTTTTGGTCTTCTTGTTGAATGCGGGTTCGTAGAAGAGTCCGTCCCTGAACTCCCGGAAATGCTTGAGCTTACCGCTCGGTCTGGTGCCGTCGGCGTTGTTCAGGT
This sequence comes from Pseudomonadota bacterium, assembly GCA_043799015.1. Taxonomy (GTDB): domain Bacteria; phylum Desulfobacterota; class Desulfomonilia; order Desulfomonilales; family Desulfomonilaceae; genus JAZDOF01. The sequence continues at coordinate 2,642 of JAZDOF010000466.1, forward strand.
AGTGAACGGCAAGAATGGCGAGCCAAATGGGGGCGTCCGCCCCCGTAGAGCTTGTGGTTATTCGACGTGAATCAATATCCAGGATTATTTCACGGTCCAGGTGAGGGAGGATGATCTTGTTTCCCTCATATGCAGCGCCCGCCAAGTCGGCAATCAAACGGGGAGGCTTCGCGCCGAGCGAGTCGAGGCCGATCTTCAACGCCTCCCCGTAATTGTCCTTACCGGGCACGTCCGGTTGAGCCAAATCTTGGATGTTAAGCATGTGACCGTCTATATCTTAAGCCTACGGACCGCCGTTACGTTGTCCATGGCCGCGAGGGCTTCGATCGCCGCATCATCGGCCCTTGAATCGGTGTTGAGGAAAAGCAGGGCTTCGCCCCCTTTTTCCTTACGAGCAAACTGGAAGTGGGAAATGTTGATGCCGCGAGCGCCCAAGGTGTTTCCCATCGCTCCGATGACGCCCGGCATGTCCAAGGCCCTGATTAGAAGCAGCTCACCGGATGGATCGAATTCTCCTCGATATCCGTTGTAGCGCACCATACGGGGTTCCGATCGCCCGAAGAGCGTCCCTTCGGCCACGTGAACATCGGCTTCCGTGGTCACGGTGTATTTCAGCAGAGACAGAAAATCCTCGCTCTTGCTGACTCGGGTCTCCGAAACCACGATGCCCCTCGACGCGGCCACCATCGGGGCATTGACCCGATTGACGTCGTCCTGCAACTGAGGCGTCAACAGACCTGTCAGGAACGAAGTGGTAAGGGGGGAGAATTCCATCTCGCTAACGTCGCCCGAATACGCGGCTTCAACGCTCTTGATGCCGGTGCGCACCATTTGCCCAAGGAAAAGGCCCAGCTTTTGAGACAGCTCGATGAAAGGTCTCATGCGCATGAGAGCTTCGCCCGAAAGGGCCGGAGCGTTTACGGCATTGCGGATCGTGCCGGTAAGCAAGTAATCCCTTATCTGTTCCGCTATGGCGACCGCAACGTTTTCTTGGGCTTCTTTGGTGGAGGCGCCCAGGTGCGGGGTGCATATTACTTTGTCCAAATCTAGGAGTCTTCGATTTTGGGGAGGTTCCACCGAGAACACATCCAGGGCCGCACCCGCGACCTTACCCGATTCCAGAGCATCGGCAAGATCATCCTCATTCACTACGGCCCCGCGGGAACAGTTGATGATCCGGACCCCATTCTTCATTTTGGCTATATTCTTGGAGCATATAATGCCTTTAGTCTCGGGCGTCAACGGCACATGCAGGGTTATAAAATCCGCTTGGGCGTAAAGCTCATCCAAGGAGGCCAGTTTTACTCCCATCTGCTTGGCCTGATCCGCCGACATGATAGGATCGAAGGCCACAACACGCATCCCCAGCCCCATCGCACGGTCCGCGACTATGGAACCTATCTTTCCAAGCCCCACGACCCCGAGGGTCTTGTTAAGGATTTCAGTGCCCCCGAACTTTTTCTTGTCCCACTTGCCGTCCTTCATGGACGCGCAGGCCTGGGGTATGTTCCTGGTCAGCGCCATCATCATGGCTACCGTATGCTCCGCGGTAGTCACCGAATTGCCCCCCGGCGTGTTCATAACGACGATTCCCCGCTTGGTGGCCGCAGGGATGTCAACATTATCCAACCCGCTACCGGCCCTGCCGATAACTCTCAAGTTGGTTCCGGCGGCTATTATCTCCGCTGTCGCCTTCGTAGCTCCCCGAACGGCCAGGGCATGATAGTCGCCGATGATCTCCTTGAGTTCATCGGGGCTCAGACCTACCTTCTTGTCAACCTGAATATCTTTGGCTTCCAGAAGGCTTTGCAATCCACTATCGGAAATATTGTCCGACACCAGGACCTTGTACACGGATTTTTTTCTCCTTTCCTATATATATGGCAGCAAGAGAGAAGCCAGCCTGTAATGGGATTGACTCGATAAAGCCCGTTGCCGGGAAAACGGACCGGGGCGCCCATGAACGCAGGCCGGATCGCGCCGTTTGGGTCCTCGCGTCGCCACGACCTCCACCGTTGTGGCCCAACGGTCGATCCGCGCACCTTAGTCGGTCCTCACACATGCCGGCGCGCTTTTCAGCGTCAGCCGACCATGAACCCGTATCCGCCTGTGCCGGTGGGATCTCGATCCAAGCCCATCCTCCCATTTCGTGCGGCTTGGACCGGCTGCCCGGCTAACATTCGAAGTATCAATCTGTTACCAAGAACCACCCTTCATGTCAAGGTTGGTACGCGCCCGGGAAGGTAACCATTCACTTACGGTTGGGAAATTCCAATCCCAACGTGGGGCAGGCCGGAAAGCCTACCTCGCAAGAGTGAATGGTTGCAACGCATCGCATTTACGGCTTGACATCCGCCGTGAAATGGGGTCTAGTGTGGTAGTTTTTTAGAGGTAGCGTTTACATGAGACCTATTATGGACGTCACAGGCATGTTTGAATACACCGAGAGCCGGTTTTTCTATTTTTATTGGCGCTCGACCCGCCTGTGTGCCCGTGATGGATAACGCGGAATAACAATAACATCCAGATCACGCCAAGGGCCATGGGCAGACGAA
>JAZDOF010000470.1:0-3031 GCA_043799015.1 Pseudomonadota bacterium
TACCTTGACCGGCGTTTCCACGGTCGGGGTCGATGACTCGAGTTCATGAAGAAACCGGTTTGCGTGTTCCGAGAGTCCATGTAACTCCGGCGGAGTTGTGCATCCCCAACGTGACCTTCCGCCGCGATACGTCCAAGTACCTGCGCACGGTCTTAAGACTGAAGCGAGGAGACCTCGTGGAGGTGTTCGGCCTGGAACGCTCCTATATCGTCAAACTGACGCGGGTGGACGGGATTGAAGTGTCGGGCGCGATCATGGAAGAATCGACCGAGCCCGAAGACGCCGCCCCGGAAATCGTGCTCGCCATAGCCTGCATAAGGCCGGGTCCCTTTTCCGAGGTCCTTCGACATGGGACGGAGTTGGGCGTAAAGAGGTTCGTGCCTCTGGTAACCGCCCGTTCCCAACGAAGGCCCGACGGCCGGAAGGAGCGATGGGGCACGATAACGGCTTCCGCGGCGGCACAATCCGGGAGGGCAGGGGTGCCCGTGGTGGAGGCTCCCTCGATCTTCGCGGATTTTCTTGTCCGGGATTTTTCCTGTGCCGACACGGTGGTGCTGTCTCCGGCAATAGGGGCCCGGCCCTTTCTGGAAGTGATGATGAGCCTGGAGAGGAAGACGGAGCTCGTTCTGCTTGTAGGCCCCGAAGGGGGCCTGGACCCCGAAGAGGAACAACTGGCCGAAAAGGCCGGATTCGAACCCGCCGGGCTGGGATCGGCCATCCTGAGATCCGAAACCGCGGCAATGGCCGCGGTGGCAGTGGCCGCTGCATGGCGGGAGTGGACCGGTGGTTCCTGGAGAGGAAAAAAAATGGCCTTGAAAAGCAGGGGAGATTCAAGTAGAGCAGATAGGAGACTATGAAGGCTCGACTCGAGGCGGAGAACAACCCGGACGATACGGGAAAGCTTTTCCAGGTGCACGCGATTCCCGGAAAGGTATTCCCTCGGGACGGAACGGGCGGGAACGAGCAGCGAGATTCCTATTGAGGGTAGCCATGGCTACACGGGACATCGAGGACATTCTATGGGAGGAAGAGGCGATGGAAGCGCCGGAAACGCTTCTGCCGCCGTTTCCGCGTCTCGGGGTAATAAAGACCCTATTCCCCGGAATTTCGGCGGGGTACGCCAGACCGGGCAAGATACACTTTCTCCAATGGGTCGATTTCACTCTGGACCATCCGGATGAGATATGGGAACACGCCGGACCTTTTGATACGAAGCTCTATCAATACGTAAATTATTTGGAGACCGACGGAGAGGCCCCGGCGTTCGTAGTGGAAGTGGTCTGGTTCGACGACGCGATGGAGGTAAACGATTTTTCTCTGATCACAAGCTACCAAGACATGGAAAACGTTACCTCGGGACAGCCCATATTCAATTTTCGGCAGGAATGGGAGCGCGATTCCAGGGTACGCGCTCTGAACGAGCAGGCCCTCACAAAATATGACGAGGGCTCTTTGGATGAAGCGCGCCGACTAATTGACACCGCCCTCCAGATTAGCGGATACGGTCATGCTTACCTATTCAACAACCGAGGGCTGATCTGCTGGAAAATGGGGGTGACGGACCAAGCCAAGAGGGATTTTCTCGAATCCATCCGCCTTGATTCGGCCAACGGCGATCCTTACTTCAATATCGGATTGATTTACTTCGATGAATCCGATTTTTCTCGAGCCCAGCGCTATCTCAGCCGCGCTGTGGATCTGAACCCTTTAGACAGTCAATTCTTGACCGAACTGGGGCATCTTTACCTTGATATGGACCGGGAAGACGATGCTCTGAAATTGTTTGAGCAGGCGTTCAAGAATAACCCCAATGATCCGCAGGTGGACTTTCACCTGGGGTACTACTTCCTGTACAAGAAGAAAAGGCCCGGCAACGCTCTGAAATACTACGTCAGAGGTTTGAAGAAAGACCCTGATGATCAATTCGCCTTGGCGGACCTCGCCGTAGCCCATTGGTCGCTCGGCAACAAGCGTGACGCCGTGGGAATACGGGCATCCCTACAGTCTCACCCGGGCCTGTTGCCGTACACGTTAAGTCGGCTCGTGTATCTCAACATGGAGATGGGAGACTACGAAGCCGCCTTGCAGTACTACCGAGACGCGCTCACCCAGCACGAACCTTTTGAGCCGGAATGGCTCCATTACTATGCTGCGTTGGCATATGCCAAGACGGGTCGACCCAAGCAGGCTCTCGGCATACTGGAATTGGCCGTAAGGGTCGGCGGAGAGGCCGTAATTAAGCGCGCAAGGGGCGAAAAAGCATTGGCGCCGCTAAAGGAGTTGTCGGATTTCAAGAAGCTCGTCAAACCCGCCGGCAAACGCAGATGAACGTGAGTCCCGCCAAATGCGGTAGCCCGGTCCCATAAGAGAAAAATATGCTTTCGCCTGTCCTTCCTTGGGCGGGGCGACGGAAACGGCCCCGGTCGGATACGACCGGGCGGTTTCAACACACGAGACGGGCGGAAGGAAAGAACTAGAGATGGAGCAGGATTCACAGGACCTGCGCGAGCAGCTCTATCGAGTCATTCACCACTATGCCGAGCTGGCCAAGGCGGCGCGACAAGGAGAGGTAGACCCGATCGGCCAAGTCGGCCGCGTGCTCAAGAAGCGGTCGCCTTATTTGTTGCTCGTTATCCGGGACATGCTCCCCAAGCTTGAAAAGGACCTGCTCAACTTCTATGAGGCCCTGCACAAGCTGATAACGGAAGCGCAGACGTTTCCCGATTTTCAGACAATTCTTGACAGCCGAGACCGCATAGCGGAAATCGAGGAGAAGTCGCGATCGTTCCTCTATGCCGTCAAGTGGCTTGATTCCCAGCAGCTCGCGCGACCGTCCGCGGAGCAACTCGATTCCATACAGAAAACACTAAAGGATATGAACGACAAATACCGGGAACGCTATGCGCCCGGGGAGGACAGTACCATTACCGTCATCCCGCATTCCGTTTCCGGTGAGAAAATTGACTCCCATTCCATAAAGTTCAAACGCGTGACCGACATCGTCCGTCGGGCACTTCTTGAACTGTTCCAT
>JAZDOF010000483.1:0-2251 GCA_043799015.1 Pseudomonadota bacterium
GCCTTTCTGTGACAATTATCGTCCTCAGTGGGTAGGACCGCCGCGACACGGCCGGACTAACCCACTGGAATCATTAGCTCACCCAAATTCTCAATTTGGCAAGATTCTTGCTTAGGAACTACACAGGCGGTTTACCATACCGACAATCGGACTGAAGAGCTAAGAGGGCTGTCAAGTCCCCTAGTATGAAGAAGGAAGGAGAGACGTATGCTAAGCAAGATCAAGAACGCGAAGGGTTTCACCCTGATCGAGCTGATGGTCGTCGTTGCGATCATCGGAATCATCCTGGCCATTGCCATCCCTTATTATGTTTCCTACAAGAGGACCGCGTGCGACAGAAGCGCGTCCGCCGACGTCGGCAAGGTTGCCGCCTCCCTGGAGAGACTCGGTAACGAATTGGTCGACCTGAACTACAAGTTCGACGAGGAGATTGCAAGCCACATCAATGCCAACAACGGCCTGAAGTTCATGGTGGGACCGTATTACGGTTGGCGGGGCGGCACTGCGAAGTGTGAGGTTCTGCTCGAGATGGGCCAGGTCAACCAGCGGTGGGTCATCATGGGATGCGCCATGAAGGGAAGCCACCCCAGAGCGGATAGCCGTTACCTTTACCGCGCTCCGTTCGTCGGCGGCGGGGACCTGCCTGCCATCCCCGGGACCTGCGGCTCAGACCAAGGCACCGGAAATTCCGCCGAGTGGAACACCTATCCGTATCCTTCGCCCTCCTCTGCCGGTAAGTGCTATACGGACTCCATCGTTGGCACGGGAACCACCACGGACGTCTTCCCCTTCCGTACTCCTGGAAGCGTACTGTGCGATGAGATGAGCGGCGCCGAATAACCAACCCATCGGCCGGATCCGTCTCCAGGGCCTCTCGCCGCGCTGCGGTGAGGGGCCCTTTTATTGTACGCAGTCCGGGAATGATGTCCGGAGATGAACGCCGGCCGATGTGATACAATACGTCGCGATCGGCGGTGCACCTGCGCAAATTCCGGGCGATTCACCGGGCCTGCGGCAGCGCCCACACTGCGTTCCGCAGGAAACGGAGACATCGGTACTACACTCGAGGAGGACCGGTTTGAAGATTGCGGACAGGCTCACGGATGAGACGACCCCATCACGGACCCGCTCCGGATTCGAGTCTTGGATTCCCTTTGTTCTCCTCGTAGTGGTCACCGCGGCCGTCTATTCACCCGTCGTCTCGCAACAGTTCTCCCACTGGGACGATCCCAAGCATATCAAGGCCATCTGGAAGCCGGGTTGGGAAAGGGCATTGAGGATTGTAACGGATTTCAACCTGGAGTATACAGGAACGGCATACTACACTCCCGTACACTTCTTGAGCCTCATGGCCGATCAGGCCTTAGCGGGATCCGATGTCGGGCCTCAAGCTTGGCCGGCCAAATGTATGAACGTCCTCTATCACATTCTGAACACACTGCTGTTGTTCGTCCTGCTCGGAAGGGCCGGGATCGAAAGACGCGCCGCTTTCCTCGGCACCTTGATCTTCGCCGTTCATCCGGTTCAGGTGGGAACCGTCGCCTGGGTAGCGGAGAGAAAGAACCTGTTGGCAACTCTGTTCTACCTGTCCGCCTCGATCTCATACATCGATTTCACGAGGACCCGCAGAGTTGCTTCATTCGCGCTGGTGTTCTTGTTCTTCCTCCTCGGACTTCTTTCGAAACCTGCGGTGGTGACCCTGCCCGTGGTTCTTGCGGCTTGGCTGCTCATCGTTTCCGATCAAGGCTGGAGGAACACGGGCGGATGGGCGGTGATCGGCATCATGTTGGTCATAGCCTTGGCATGGGGACTCTACACGATTTCCACCGAAGTCTCGTACCCGGGTATGCTGCCTCCACGGCCTTACCGGCCGTTACTCGCCGCCGGCACTATCTGGTTCTACCTTGGGAAATTCCTTTTCCCGTACGACCTCGTCGTCGTGTATCCCAAGTGGGACATCGTGGGGCATTGGGGACGTTTCCTGCTCCTCGCGTTGGCTTTGGCCGCGGCGGCCGCTCTTGCCGTGAAGTACCGTAAGAGATTGGACCGTTTGACGGTTTGGGGATTTTCGCTTTTTGTCGCTAATATCCTACCGGTTGCCGGGTTTGTTCCTTTCGGACATCTGGGTCATTCATACGTGGCGGACCACTTCCTCTATCTTCCCATGGTAGGGCTCGCCCTCATGGTTGCCCGGGGTCTGGAACTCCTCTTTGAAACGATCCGGGACAGACCCCGGGCAAAAACCGGGGTT
>JAZDOF010000494.1:0-2208 GCA_043799015.1 Pseudomonadota bacterium
CGTTGTTTCGTGGGAAAGGAAGTGCGGCGAATAGCCGGGGCTAGAGGCGTTAAATTGGAGGAAATATGCGAACATCCCGAACCTTCCGGAATCGCCAAATGGGTCAAAGGGCGGGGCAAACGAAAGGACGATGAGCCGGAACCAATCGAGGGGTGACGGTGGGGTGGCTTGCGCGCTTCCATACGCGCATCTTCGCGTGGTGACCAAGAATTTTTTCGGGATTCACGGTGCCATCTTTGCCCTCCGGCAAGCCGCCCAATGTCTAAGCGGTGAACGAAGTGTCTAAAACGGACACCGGCTTCCCGCTACCTCGATTGAGAACCTTGCCTGAAATGTGGAATTCATCCGAAAAGGCTCTGTTCACGGATGTCCGCACCGTCGTGGTGGCTTTCCATTTTGGAAATGCGCTGTCTCTTTCGGACACTGTCTGGCACAATAATCTACCGATATGATTGATGAAAAAGGCTTGACAGGTCCGAAGACGTTGGTTACCTTAGTCAATAGTTTGACGAGCAACCAGTGGGTGTCCGAAGAATTGCCGTCGTCGGGCAACGGGTGAACCGAAAGCAGGTTCAACCGGGTAGAGGATATGCTTGTCCTCAAGACCGGGAACCACGACTCCTCACACAAATAGGATATCAGATAATGAGTCAGATCGTCACCGATTATGATCACTCCAAGAAGATAGGCAATGAGGGCGACCTGGTAAAAGCCGCGGTCCTCGCAAGGCTCGTAACTGGTCGCTTGGAACAGGAGCCCGCGACACCTTTTGTCTACGCTGAATCGCATTCCGGTCGTGCGGAGTATATCCTGCCGGACAACGGTGAGTGGAAGAACGGCGTAGGGAAATTCGTGTCCATGGTCACCGAAAAGCTCGGGGCTGACTGGCGGAATCGTCTCCTCGAAGACCAGTCGAATCTGGCTCCGTTCATACGAGCGAACCTCACAGGCGATATTGACACTGGGGCGGAATACTTCGGTTCGAGCCGGATGGTCCTCGAACTGGTCAAGCAGAGCGGCAAACCGTTCAGTCTTCACCTGTGGGACACAAACCAACTCGTGTGTAACGATCTCAAGGACGCCTATTCAGGGCATGCCGACTTCTCCGTGCACCACGGAGACGGGTACGACGGGGTGAGTCGGCTTGGCCGGGCCTCGTTTGCACTGGTGGACCCCATATCCGTGGCACAAGAGAAGGACAGGATTCTCGCGCTACTCGCTTCACTAACCAGCGCTTTCACACCGTTTCTCTGCTGGACCGCCTTGGTCGGTGCACCGGATCAAGGCTTCTGCGTCGATTTCCACAGAGAAGCACGGTCTCGATACTCCGTAGTCCAGGTTACTTGGAAGGAGCCCCACGACCACACATGGGGTTGCCGGCTCATCATTCCCGAAAATCTGGAGGCTGTCGCTAGGGCCACAGCCGCGGAGGTGGCATCCTTGATGAATTGGGGCCTGACGTAAAAGTTACGTCTATCGGTATTACAACCAAACATCACGGAATAATGCCCTACAAGGCTGTAAGTAGGGGAACGCCAAACGTACGTTTGGAGAAAGGGGTGAAGTATGCTCATCGCCGGATATGACCCAGGAGGGGCAGGAGCTAATGGAGTGGCCATCTTGCAGATAGACGTAGATGGACGGAGTACGGCATCGGTGGAGACGTGCGACTGCGTTGACGAGGCCTTAGCATGGATGCGGCGTCTTGTGGAGAAATCAGGGGAATCACGCGTAACCGCGGTGGGTATCGACTCATATCTCTCCTGGTCATCCGGTCCATCCGGCTGGAGACCCATGGATCTGTTCCTACGCCAACGGTATCCCACGGTCATGAACAGCGTATTCTCCAGCAATTCCGCTTCGGGATCCATGGCAATTCAGGGGATGGCAATGGCTCTGCGTCTCCGTCAACTGTGGCCGGATGTTTTGCTGAATGAAACACATCCGAAAGTACTGTACAACGCTTTGACTCATCAGCGGTATTCGTCTGGTAGAGCGATGAATCAGTGGTTGCTCGAACAGTTCAATCCTCCGCTGACCGTTCCTATCTACAATGAGCATCAATGGGATGCGCTGTTATCCGCGTGGGCAACCTTGATGGGAATGAGAGGCCAGTGGGAACGGGATTTAATGGCCGACGCGGCGGATCTCCTCTTCCCCGCAGGAGACGTTACATACTATTGGCCGTGATCTGAATAAGACTCAAGA
>JAZDOF010000506.1:0-2189 GCA_043799015.1 Pseudomonadota bacterium
CCAGTCTTGGATCTTTCAATGATCATTGCGCGACATCCCCTGACGGCCGTCATCATAACCAAAATTTGATACCGGTGTCCGGAGTTTTGGGCCGGTTCGGAACCGTGAAGGCCCGCTGAAGCCATTCGCCGCAGCCTGGAAGCTCATATCGGAGGTCCGGAAAGATCGACCTTTGAGTCGCCCTTCGTTCCGCCCTTCCTCTCTTATTTGGTCCACAAAGCCTTCCATGACGGAATCTCCTTTCTCGGGAAACGCAGATGTAATCGCCTTTCGGTAGTCGTCCAACCTCAGGTGCTTTGCTGCTTTGCTGAGGTAGACCAGAACGTGAGGAACCGGAGTGCGGTCTGCTCCTCAAGACCTTGAAACAACGGGAAGATGTCCGGTAGAACTTCCCCGAGCTTTGGATTGAAAATGTGTTTTATCACCCGCAAGGCAATGGCAAGCCACGCGCGGCCTCTGATTTGCGCGTCCGTGTACGCCGACAAGTCACATAAGTTGTAGGTGAAGTCAAGGCGTCCCTGTTCGACGACAGGTCCGGCGTACAGGGCGGTTCAGACACAAGTGATATCAACCACGTATCCGGAAATCCGAGGCAGTTAGCACCCTTTCGGTCCGTCAATTTGCGTACAAGATGCGTACAAATCTCCGCCTTTGTCTTCGGGCTCAAGTGTCGTCGGCAGTCGCCTCCAAGAACTCCGCGGCCGTGATTATGGAAATGCCGCGGAATGGATTCAAGGATCGCAAGTCATTGTCCCCGCTAATGATACACTCGGCCCCTCCGGTAATCGCCAGATCTAGAAACTTGTCATCCTTGCCGTCACGACAAACGCGCACTTCCTCAATCGGCTCCATCAATGTCGCGCGCGCCACAAAGGCCTCCACGAATTCCTCTCGCTCAGATGCCGTCACGTAACGCTCAAACTTCCGGCGTTGGAGGACCTCCACCAATTCCTCCAGTGTGGATGCCGATACGAGAATCTCTCCACGCTCCAAGGCCCTAAACAAGGCCTGACCCGGCTTCGAACGCTCGAACAACAGAGCGCTCACCAGGGTGTTCGTGTCAAAGACGTAACGAGGTCTACTTCTCATTGAGAATGGATTCAAGAATTGTCTCAGTCAGCCCACGTTCTTGAGCTTTTCGGCTGATCTCCTTCATTATCGTCTCTAGCGGTCTCTTACCGTGCCCTACCTCAGTCAGCTTCAGGCTCAGGAGCGCGTCCAGCTTCCGCTGTTGTTCCGCAGGCGCCGTCTCGTACGCAATTGCCGCTTCAGGGCTGACGCGAATTGTAATGGACCTTGTTTCCATAATAGCCCACTTTGCCTTTCTCTATGGGAAATCCACCGGCGGAGATCTCCGATTTCTCCGTTTGATCCGTGCCGGGAGCTTAAAGAGACCATCACGCGAGTCTCCTTTACCGTGATGCGGGGCACGTGCCCCGATTGCCGGCTCCTTTCTCGCCATCGGAGCATTGCCTCTCCGGCTAAAGAAATTCTAGTGCCGTTCGTCGCGGGCCGCAACCCTTTACTTCCAGCGTCGAACGGTTCGCGACCATCTGAAGACTATGCGTCGAATCCGCGAAAACTGGGAGAAGAACACGCCCGGGGAAGAGTCAGCATCTCCGACATAACCCCCCGCCGCGAGGCCTACCGGTAACCGCCCGTCCCGGGTTCTCGCAGGCTTCATGCTGATGTCCCACGGAATCCGGACAAGGTGCGCCTTGCACGAGGAGAGGCGGTCTACAGGAGTGTGGGTGCGACGGACCCCGTACCGGTTCGGGTTATGTCGGCCGGCCTCCTTGCCCCTAGCCCGGCACATGGCTCGTTGGGGCCGCCCCATTTACACCCTGTCCAACCATTCCAGAAGATCGGAATAGTCGGAAAAATCAAGGAGATCTTCGCTCAGCCGTTCGAGATTCTCCTTGGATAGTTGCCCTATTCGTTCCTCCGTGACCTCATCAATGCGCCGGAATTTGCGCGAGAGCAATCGAAGGGCCAAGGATGCCGTAGCCTGACTCCCGCCGCGCACTAATCCTTCCTCTCCTATTTGATCCACAAAGCCTTCCATGACGGTTTCTCCTTTCTCGGGAAATGCGGCCGTAATAGCCTTTCGGTAGTCGTCCAACGTCAGGTGTTTGGCGGCAATGCTCAGGTACACCATAACGGTTCTGAGGAACCGGAGTGCGGTCTGC
>JAZDOF010000534.1:0-3006 GCA_043799015.1 Pseudomonadota bacterium
TCGGCTCGTCATCGTGACCCACTGAGGTTCGATCCGAAGATAGGGTTCCCCCTCCCCGCCGCCGCGCACTTCACCGCCGTTCAGCCGGTGCCGTCACGGACGTTCAACCTGCACAACGTCATGATGACCTTGTTCGGCCGCACTCAGCGGAGCGATGGTGCCGCGTCCCTCCCGTCGGCAAAAACGCCTGTGACGACTTCCCGGATCCGGGCCCCGACGGCGGGAACAGCCCCTCCCCCCAAGCTCATCTGCCGGCCGAACGGTCAGCCGGCGGCATTTCCGTGGCCCCTTACGGAGCGTAGGCCGTCACGCGGCGTGGCCGACTCCCGCGTCCCCGCCTGCTTTGAGGGCTTCAGTCTGAAAATAGACCACGAGGGGTTGCACTACTTCATCGAGTTTTCCGGAGAGGATATCCTCAAGTTTGTAGAGCGTAAGACCTATGCGGTGATCGGTAACGCGATTCTGGGGGAAATTGTATGTGCGGATGCGTTCGGACCTGTCTCCCGACCCAACCTGACTCTTCCGTTCCTGACTGATCTGAGCGTGACGCTCCTCTTGCAGGCGGTCGTAAAGACGGGCCTTGAGTATTTTCATGGCCTTCGCCTTGTTCTTGTGCTGGGATTTCTCGTCCTGGCAACTGACCACGAGGTTGGTGGGCAAATGGGTGATTCGGACAGCGGAATCGGTGGTGTTGACGCTTTGACCGCCGGGCCCGGATGAGCGAAAAACATCGATCTTCAGGTCCTTCGGGTCAACGCTTAGTTCAACATCGTCGGCCTCGGGAAGCACCGCAACGGTGACGGCCGAGGTGTGAACCCTTCCTTGGGACTCCGTGGTGGGAATACGCTGGACCCTGTGTACGCCCTTTTCGTACTTCAGTTTGGAGTAGGCACCGTGCCCGTGGATGAGCGCGATGACCTCCTTTATCCCGCCGCTGGGACTGGTCGATGTGGACATGATCTCCACCTTCCATCCCTTAAGTTCCGCGTACCGAGAATACAGCCGAAAGAGATCGCCCGCGAAGAGCGAGGCCTCCTCTCCTCCGGTTCCGGCGCGTATTTCGAGAAAGGTGTTCTTGTCGTCGTTGGGGTCTTTGGGTACCAAGGCCAGGTTGAGCTCGCGTTCGACATCCTGCCTCCTTTCCCGAAGCCCGTGCAGATCCTCACGGGCCATTTCAACCAATTCGCCGTCCTGCTCATCCCGGATTATGGATTCAAGACCTTCGATTTCTCTGTCGATCCCGCTCAGATCGCGGTACACCCGCATAATATCTTCCAGGTCCGACTTTTCCTTTGCGACTCTTCTCAGCTTGTCGGGGTCGGAAAGAACCTCGGGGCTGGCCAGTGCGAGATCCAGCTCTTCGTATCGGCGACTCAATTCCTCAAGTTTTGTTATAGCCTGCATGTAAGCTCATCAGGCCGCGGTATCTCCCGCGACCCAAGACTCCTCTTTTTCAAGTGTCTTCTTTAAGGCCACCAGGGCCACTTCAATTTGGTCGTCCGTCGGTTCTCTGGTCGTCAGTTTCTGGAGCCATAGGCCGGGAAGAAGAATGAGTCGGAGCAGCGGGTTATCGACTCTCTGGCCGAGGCGTATGATTTCATAAGAGATTCCGGCTATCGGTAGGAGCAGGAGCATCTTCACGAAAATGTAAAACGCGTTCGTCAAGATTCTGTTTCCCATCAGATCCTTCGGAAGCAGAGGAAATATGGCTGTGAACAGTATTATGCTCAGCATGAGCACCAGCAGGATGAAGGCGGTACCGCATCGCGAGTGTATGGTCGAATGCTTCTTTGCGTTTTCCACCGTCAGCTCTTCACCCAGCTCGTATGCATGGATCGATTTGTGTTCGGCGCCGTGGTACTGAAAAACTCTGCGGATTTCCTTCATCAATGAAATAACCGCCACGTAGCCGACAAATATGGCCACCTTCAGCACCCCGTCGATGACGTGAAACCAAACGCTCCTTACCCCGAGGTCCGTTCCCGCGATCATGCCCAGACCAATGGTGGCCAAGTGAGGTATGACCACGAACAACAGCATGGCACCGGCTATCGCTGCCACAATGGTCCCGGCAAGCGCCCAGGGGCTCAGTGGTTCCTCTTCATCACCCACGGCTTCTTGGGCCGAGTAGGTCAAGGCCTGTATACCGTTGAACAAAGACTCGTACAGGACGATACATCCCCTGAGAAAGGGTTTCTTGAGGACCACCCACTTTTCCATCAGCGAGTACCAACGATCCTCACGTATGGCCAAACCGCCGTCGGGTTTGCGCACGACTACGGTAAACGTTCGCGGGGCCCGCATCATAATGCCTTCGATTACGGCTTGCCCTCCAACCTTTATCTGTTCCGTGTGCCGGCCGTCGGCGCGCGTTATTATCATTTTACGTCCAGCCGAGAGTTCCGTCTCGATGTATGGTCTTCAATTTGTCCTGTGTTCCGTTGCCGCGTCCTCCCGTGAATCCGGTCGGTACGGCCGACGGGCCTGATTTAGGGTCAGCGTATGGCCCGGCTACTTGCCGGAATGTTTTGATGCAGGCTTTGAACCCGCTTCCTTCTTCTTGGCCCCGGCGGCCGACTGCTTCTTCATGGCTTTGTTGGCGAGGGGCACCGGCTTGATCTTGGGGGCCTTGGGCTTCTTCGCAGGCTTGGCGCCGGCCGCGATGGGCGCGTCGCCATATTTCTTCAAGAAGCGCTCAACCCGTCCCGCGCTGTCGATCAGCTTCTGCTTTCCGGTGAAAAACGGATGACAGGACGAGCATATCTCCATACGCACTTCGTCCTTGAGTGACCGGGTTTGTATTTCAGCCCCGCACGCACACCTGAAAACGGTATCCTTGAACTCCGGATGTATACCCTTTTTCATAGACTTCCTCCGCGTCATATCTTAGACCCAAATAAGCTAACACAAGGCGAATGTCAACGGAAGAGAAAAAAACGGCCTTGGGGTAACCGGTCACTCTTGTGCGGCAGGCTTGCCGGCCTGCCGAGACGGCACTAAGAAAAT
>JAZDOF010000555.1:0-4775 GCA_043799015.1 Pseudomonadota bacterium
AAGGAGCGCGGTATTAAAGATTGTCACCACCGACTTCAGATTTAGGCGGCTTATATCTCTGTTTTCATTCTGTCTTTCTCTCTGCTTTCTCTGCGCACTCTGCGGTGAATTCTTCTTTCCTGGTGAACGGTTACTGGAGTCTAATTACCCGTGTGCTGTTGGGCGAGAAGCGTGGGAATGGAAAGCAGCAACGCCAGGAGGATGACAACCACAACGGAAACCACCACCAGCACATCCGGGACGATTGAAAATTCAGCTTCCCCTCTATTGATATGTCGTCTGACCCTTATGAAGCGCACTCCTGCCGCAAGCGTAGCCAAGCCGGCGAGAAGGAAGGAGAAGAGGCTGAGATAAACTACTCCCGGGGCCGGAATGAGGCTTGGATGCGTGCCGCCCAATTGAATCAAGTGCCGGATGAACAAATCGAATTTTTCCAACACGAAGCCGAAAGCGAGGAGGGAGATACTCGTGCGACACCACGCCAGGAAGGTCCTTTCATTGGCCATATGGCTTCTTTGCCATGCCAGAAAAACCCGATCATCTCCCATGATGTCGGGGGGCCTCGGTTTTGCCTTTTCCGCCGGAGGCGGATGCCGATCGGTTGAAGTCATGCGGGGTGATCACCCATGAACGGCGTTCATGCGGACGTAAATCCGGAATCTCTTAGGTTACCGAGTGAATGTATCACACCACGAGCTTGATGGTCCAAGGTTTTTCGGTAAAGGAGCCCAGGCTCGCTGATGCTATTTACCCAGGCGTACGTTATGCTTATGTCGCTCGCTGTGATGTTGAGAGGCCTAAGACAAAGGAGACCATGATCGACCGAGTACTGAACGGCTTGCGACGGGTCGTCTCGAAATGGCTGGGCTTGGATCGGCTCGGGTCGGACTTCTCTTCCCTCGATTTACCCGGAAAGGACGGTCTAAACGTCATGGCCGGCATCGAGTCATCTTGGGACCGCCCCAGCGACATCAAACAGTTCGTATTGACGGATATGCCCGGGCGGAGCTATCGGGGCACAATCGCGACCACCGAATATGAAAGGGGAGTTGAAAAAAGGCTGCGCCGACACGTGGAAACATTGGCAAACGAAATAGGGATACGCAACACAAACCGGCCCGAGGGGTTGGAGAAGGCGGCCGAGTACATCGAGGCCGAGTTCCAAGCGATGGGATATGAGACGCGACGCCTGGAATACCGAACATCGGACGGCAGCCCTTCGGCCAACATAGAAGCCCTGCGTTCCTCGGAAGGTCCTACCAAATCTCTCGTAGTAGGGGCCCATTACGATACGGTGGATTGCCCGGGCGCGAACGACAACGCGACCGGGGTGGCGGCATTGCTGGAGATTGCACGATCCATCGCGGAATCGGAGGTGGAGAACCGGTTGATAATCCGATTCGTGGCCTTTACCAATGAAGAACCTCCGTATTTTCTCACCGACGACATGGGAAGCATGGTTTACGCCAAGGACCTAAAGGCGCTGGGAGAAAGGCTCGAAGGGATGATTTGCCTGGAGACCATCGGCTATTACTCGGACGCTCCGGGGAGTCAACGCTTGCCCACCGTTCTCAGCCCATTTTTCACAGGAGATGTCGGTGATTTCATTGCGTTTGTATCGCACCACGCGTCCAAGGATTTTCTGAGGGACCTGGTGGGGGCGTTCCGGGGCCATGCCGAAATACCGTCAATCGGATTGGCCGGTCCCGATATGATCCAAGGCATCGATTTTTCCGATCACCGCTCTTTTCGAACAGTGGGATACAAGGCCGTAATGGTTACCGACACCGCGTTTATGCGATACCCGTACTACCACACGGTCGAAGATACGCCGGACAAACTCGATTATACGCGATTCACAAAGGTTACCGTGGGATTGGCCGCGGCCATAACGGACATGGTACGTCAGTCGGACCACGGTGATACCTGAAACGAGGCTGCAACGAGCATTGGACACGTCACGGCAAGCGACCAAAATTACTTCAGTTATTCCCCGCCTTGATGGAGCGATCGAACATCAATGCATATTCACTCGATAAACGGATCTCCGGCATGAACAACATCCTGTCCCAAGCGCTTACCGACCTGATCGGCTTCGGGCCGCTCTATTCCCGTATCAAATCCCCGTTCACCATCCCATCGGGAATCGTGACCACTCACCCGAGGGTAATCGCGCACATGGCGAAAACGGTTCCACAAATCGGGTTCCTTACTACCAAGACCCTCAGCTTGGAGCCTAGGCCCGGCTATCGGGAGCCCATCCTGCACGAATACCACCCCGGGTGTTTTATAAACGCGGTGGGCTTGGCAAACCCGGGCGCGCGTTCGTTCTTGGAGGAAATGGCCCCTCTGATGCCGCTGCACGACGACAAGCCTCTGGTCGTGTCGATCATGGGAACGGACCCGCAAGAATTCCTCGAGTGCGCCACGATTCTGGAACCCATCGCTGATGCCTTCGAGCTCAACCTCTCGTGCCCCCACGTGAAAGGAGCCGGTCAGAGCCTGGGTTCGGACCCCAAAGCCGTATGTGCCGTCATGCGGTTACTGAAGAGCCGCCTAAAGCTGCCGATCATTCCCAAGCTCTCGCCTAACCTGGGAGACCTCCCGGCAATGGCTCGCCTGTGCGAGGAAGAGGGCGCGGACGGGCTGAGTCTCATCAACACCGTGGGCCCGGGAACGGCGACGGACGAAGAAGGAACCCCTGTCCTTTCCAATGTCAACGGGGGCTTATCCGGCATCGGGGTTTTGCCCATCGGTATCAAGGCGGTCCGAGAGGTATCGGCCGTCGTATCCCTTCCCGTAATCGCCTCCGGGGGAATCGCTTCCGCTCCCGACGTGTCGGCCTATTTCCGGGCCGGAGCGCGACTGTTTGCGGTGGGCTCGGCCCTCGCGTGCATGACGACCCCCGGCATAGGAGAGTATTTTGCCCGGCTGGAGAAAGAGCTTCAAACCGGCTCCGACCGGGGCATGGGCCGAAGGATATTCGGCACGGGCTGCCGGACTTCCTATTCAAGCGCGAAGGTTACCGAGAACCGACCCATCGGGCCCGACATCTTCCTACTTCGACTCGACGAGGGACCGATGTGCGAACCCGGTTCCTTCGTCTTCCTGAGGCTGCCGGGCATAGGGGAAAAGCCTTTCTCGCCCGCTTCCGACGCACCGCCGCTCTTTTTGGTGCGAAAGGTGGGTCCCTTCACCGCAGCTCTTGCCGACTTGAGTCCCGGTGATCGCATCCATATTCGCGGGCCCTACGGCAAAGGGTTTCCAGTGAATACGGGCAACGACTCCATCGTGCTCGTGGGAGGCGGCACCGGCTGTGCCCCCCTGCTCCTTGCCGTGGAACGGACCGCCGGCCGCGTGGAACGGGCTTTCTTCGGATTCTCCGCCCCCCTCCCCGCGGAAGTTGTCACCGACTTCTTCATGGAACGCGTCCCGAACGCGCGGATTGCAATCGACCCTCCCGGGGAACCCGGAGAAGTCGTGAGAATACTCAAGGCCGACCTGGCGGCGGACCCTTCCGTGTATCTGCGATCCAAGGTTTTCATATGCGGCCCCAAGGCCATGATGGCGGCCGCGGCCGCGGAACTCGCCGACAAGGTTCCCGAAACCCCCGTATTCATCGCACGCGAGGATATGATGAAATGCGGCATAGGACTGTGTGGGAGCTGCGGAACGCCTAACGGTCTTCGATCCTGCGTGGACGGCCCCGTGATGAGTCCGCAATCATAGGCAGCCAGATGAGCGTTCGCGGGGACGATGTTGAAACCGCGGTCTAATGAAGATGTGAATGAAGCCCTTCGCTTGGTGATTCAGTTGAAGAACTTGCCGAAAGCCGGGAGGAAGGGAGCATCAGGTAAGCAGGACTGAGGGAAGAAATGAGTTTCGGTCGAATCGCCCCCATCGACGGCCATGATGCCGCGATAACGGCACGGAAGCTGATCCACGGATGAACCACGCGTTCCATCCGGAAGCGCTTTAGAGCAAATCATCAACTCACGGCAACGCTCTTGAAGCCCGAGATGGCGTCAAAGCGAGCCCGAATTCCTCCGTTTTCTTTTACGAGTAGGCCCTGTGTTACAAGATCATTAACGTCTCTTGCCAAGGCTTTGGACGTCTTGCGGGCATATGCCCGCGCCAATTGGGGCGTGAGGTCCGGGATCTCTCGAAGGGACGCCGGTTTTCCGTGTCGTGAAAGCGCAAAGACAAGCTCCTGTTTTCTGTTTGTGCTTTCGCTTGGTTTACCCTTGAAGGACCGATAAACAAAATCACGCCAAACAACCTTCCATTGTTGACTTTGAACGGCTTCCACCTGCTCTCGCAGGCCGTCCAAGAACCCTTGAACCGCGTACGTGAGAAAGGGAATAACGTCCCCCTTGGATTCTCCGGCCTTACGTAGCTCGTGATAGTATTGCGTTCGAGTCCGGTTGTAGTGGTTGCTCAGCAGGTGGGCCGCGGGATGCGGCACTCCCGAACATATGAGTATGCGGAATTCCATCAGACGGGCGGTCCTCCCGTTTCCGTCCCCGAACGGGTGAATCCATGCAATGTAAAGATGAGCGAGGACCGCTTTAATAATGGCGAACACGATTTTCATACCGGACGGTTTTTCAAAGTCGGGGCTGTTGAGCCATTCGCACAAACGTTCAAGGAGGTATTCACAGTCTTCCGCCGGGGCCCCCCGATATCCCGGAACACCAACCGATTGTTGGAGTTATATTGCTTAATCAGTTAAGTATAAGCAGAGTTATCAGCAAGGCTAAGAAATACGGATTAGG
>JAZDOF010000556.1:0-3016 GCA_043799015.1 Pseudomonadota bacterium
GGATTGTTAAGAGCCATAAAGGGCACATCACCTGCTACAGCGAGCTGGGCACGGGTACTGCGTTCAAGATTTATCTACCCGCCATTGTCCAGGAGATTGAACAAGATCCAGCCCTTACCCAGCAGATACCTGCCTTTGGAACTGAAACCATTCTGGTCGTGGATGATGAAGAGTCCATTCGCAAGCTTGGGGAAGAGATGCTCAGAATGGCCGGATACAAAGTATTAATGGCAACCAACGGAATCGAGGCTCTTGAGGTCTATCGTTTTAAGCAAGACAGGATAGCCCTTGTGCTTCTGGATCTGATGATGCCGGAGATGGGGGGCAAGCAGTGCCTGGAGGAACTTCTCAAGATCAATCCGGGAGTTAGAGTGGTCGTTGCGAGTGGGTACTCGGCTAATGGTCCGACCAAGGAGGCGTTGGGGGCTGGGGCCAAGGCGTTCATCAACAAGCCTTATAACATGGGGCAGGTGCTGACGGTGGTGCGAACGGTCTTGGACGCTGAATGAGCTGTCTCAACGAAGTATCGAGATTCGGCTCTGCAAAACGGTTTCAGAATTCACGATCTCGTAATATCAGATAGTTACACGTATAGACTTCCACCTCAAGTCTGTTGTTGGATGTATTGGCCGGCAAGAAATCCCCTACAGTAGGAACCCACAACATTCTAACGAAAATTCAAGAAGTTGAACAGCTACTGGGTAAATGATCTTGCAGCTTTGTCAGCACTCACCCAAGATAGAAGCCGTATGCGGTAATTCCGCACGTACGGATCTGTGCGGGGGGCGCTGGGTAACCAGTGTCCCTACCGCGACTGCCTGCAAGGAATATTGCCCTTGACCGGCCCGCCGGCCGTGGGGTACAAACGACGACAGGAAGATGCCGGGGTTGCCGTCAAACGGACGATGATCGGGCCGGTCTCGGAACCGGT
Source organism: Pseudomonadota bacterium (assembly GCA_043799015.1). Classification (GTDB taxonomy): domain Bacteria; phylum Desulfobacterota; class Desulfomonilia; order Desulfomonilales; family Desulfomonilaceae; genus JAZDOF01. The sequence goes on from JAZDOF010000556.1 coordinate 932, forward strand.
GGGTGAGTAAACGGGGACAATGCCGGTGCCGGCAGATCCATCCGGCGACCGGACGTCGACCATGAACGAGGCTAATTTGCCGGATCGCGGCATGATTCCGGATGGACGGACAATGGAACATCAGCAGGGCTTGGATCAGTTGGCGCGACACGTTCTCGAAAAGGGCCTTTGCGCCTCCTGTGGGGCGTGCGTGGGGGGATGCCCCTACCTCACATCCTTTCGAGGAAGAACGGTGATCCTCGACCGATGCACCGTGGAAAACGGTCGATGCTTCACCTATTGTCCCATGACTTTCTTTGACGCCGAAGAGACCGGTCGCTTCGTTTTCGGTACGTCATACGACGGAAAAAGCGGCATAGGAAACGCCCAGGAAGTAATTGCGACAAAAGCCGTGGATGTCAAGACGGCATCGGAGGGGCAAGGAGGGGGCACAGTGTCCGCTCTGACGGCTCTTGCGATGGAGAAGGGGTTGATCGACGCAGCCATCCTGACCGGCATCCTTCCCGGGGATACGTTTCCCCACGGGGTTCTTGCCGCCACCGTTCCGGAGATTCTCGCGTGCGGCGGCTCGCGGTACGTGGGTGCTCATGGCTTGACCGCCCTGGGGGAGGCCCTCCGGCGAGGCTACCGACGCATCGGGGTGGTGGGATTACCCTGTCAGGTCAGATCGTTGCGCAAAATGGCCCTGTACGATCTACGGCGTGAAGACCTGAAGGACAGGATTGCCCTCGTGATAGGACTGTTCTGCAACTGGGCGTTCTCGAGCAGAGACTTCACGGCTTTTCTTGCGGCCCGCTTCGACCTCAACGAGATCAAGAGATTTCATATTCCTCCACCGCCCGCAAATATCTTGGAGCTGGAGACCATCCAGGGGCCTGCCGGCATTCCGTTGGACGAATTGCGCCCCATGATCCAAGCCGCATGTGGAGTCTGTCCCGATATGACGTCCGAATTCGCCGATATCTCCGTCGGCATGTACGAGGGGAGAGAAGGGTGGAACACGGCCATTGTGCGAACCGATGCCGGTCGCGGACTCTTCGAGACGGCGATCGCGACTAAGGCTATAGAAGTTGAACCATTTCCGGAGGTAAATCGGTCCCATTTGAGACAGGCCTCAAACAAAAAGAAAGAACGCTCCTCCGGGATTTGACTCGTCTTAGGTATCTCAGCATCGTGAAAGGTTGAACCATGTCGTTGATTGGTCAAGACAATCCCGGCAAGGAAGTGCTGCTCATGGGCAACGAAGCCATCGCCAGAGGCGCCCTTGAAGCCGGAATCAGCGTGGCCGCGGCCTATCCGGGCAACCCCTCTTCAGAGATCGTGGGATCTCTTGCCCAAGTCGCGCACGAGATGGGCATATACGTCGAGTGGTCCGTTAACGAGAAAGTAGCGCTGGAGACAGCGGCCGCGGCGGCCGTCTCCGGTCTTGACGCTCTGACGGCCATGAAGCAGAACGGTTTGAACGTAGCCTCCGATTTCCTGCTCAACCTCAATTTAACCGGAATCCGTGGCGGGCTGGTTCTGGTTGTGTGTGACGATCCTTCGGGAATATCAAGCACGAATGAACAAGACAGCAGGATATTTGCCAAATTGGCTGATCTCCCGCTCTTGGAGCCTTCCACGTTCGAAGAGGCCAAAGACCTAGTCCGTTACGCCTTTGAAATCTCAAGAAAAATAAATAACGTTTGTATGGTACGGAGCGTCACCCGCATATCCCACGCTCGAGGAAACGTAGTGCTGGGTCCGCTTCCCGATGGAAGGCCCACTCCGTATTTCGACACATCCATCCCGCTGAGTTCTTTGCCGGTTTTCGCAAGCCACCCGAAGGCCCACGCACGCCTAAAGCAGGCAGCGGATCTTTTCAAGGACTCCCCGTTCAATTGGTATCGAGGTCCCGCGAATCCGGAGCTCCTTATAATCACGAGCGGGGCAGGGCCTCTCTTTGCATCGGAAGCCGTCCCCCTGCTCGATTTGCAGCATCGAGTCGGACTCCTCAACCTCACTATGGTGACCGTCCGATCCATCATCCCCTCAATTCCCAGCTTGTCGATGAAGCGACTCATCGGGATCAAACCCGCGCTGCTG
>JAZDOF010000561.1:0-2264 GCA_043799015.1 Pseudomonadota bacterium
GGAGAGGAACAATCTTCGATCCGGGATAGGCTCGTACCCCTCACGAGGTCCCAAATTCCTATACGGTGTAAATCTCAGTTGGTCGCCTTCAAGATCAACGTCACAGCAACACGCTGACTTTGCAAACTTAGAATACGACGAGACCCCTACCGCCTTCAGGAAGGGCGCGATCACTTCTTTGCGCCAGTTCGCGGGATGAGGCACGCCCTGCTGCGAATATCCCAGAGCTTCCCTCACGCCGGTCCCTTTTCGTGAAGCAGACTCGCCCTTTTCAATTACAATAACCGGGTCCGTCCCAATCCAAGCAATCTTTGATTCGGACATCGGCCTGAGATATATCTTATTCTCTCTCTTGTATGCCGCCAGACTTTTCATCGTACCGTTATGATCCTCACTTTCACGCCTTTCTTCTCACCATATTCCACCAACTGCCGCAAAGCCTTCCGTTGCTCCTCCGTTGCTCCAGCCGGCACGGCCAAATCCAAGCCCTTAGCCCTTATTTTTTCAGGTGCAATCTCATAATCAGCCCACCTTTTTCCCTGAAAACCGGCTACCTCGTTGATATACCCCTCGCCCGTTTTTGTAATAGCCTGAGGACTCATATACGATACCACGTGAGTATCCAGGCTCTTGATGCCTATGGCGATCCCTTTTTCTTTGTCCCATCTGTCGATAGTCGGATGGCCGGGCGGGGTGTTGTTGCCCAGCAATTTATCGATGATTTCACCGCGAGTGGCCCCTCCTTTGTACCAAAGCATGGGATCGCCGCTGTAAACCTCGAATGGGCCGGGGACATCCGTGGGAGGCGGCTCGGAAGGCGAAATCAAGCCGGTCAAGTAATCCCTTGCGCTATCCAGAAAGGCCATAAGTTTATTCACGGCGCCCAGGATCGGATATCGCTCGATCATGCCCCCGGCCGCGTCACGGGCCCTTTCCAGTTCCTTCCGGCGGTTATCCCAGATACCCTTCGCAGCCTCTTTAGTGTGGCCGGCCAACGCCATCCATTCGATGAATGTTTCTTCGTCCCCGAGCGGGTCTATGAACCAGTCCCGTCCTTGTGAAGGGATTACTCCGACGTACGCGCCGTTCCCGCCGCACCTCGAGTCCCAATGAATGTGCATGGCGCCTGCCGACCACAGCGTTCGGTATTTCGACGACATAACCTCAGTTCCGCCGCCGGGGTGTTCGCCCGTCTCAACGACGCCGGACGGCAGGGCGGGGCGCTCCTCCGCCCTTTTAAGCAAGGTCATTTCAGCATCGGCGGTGTCGTTCGAACCGGTGGCCCTCCCCCCGGCTTCTTCCTCCTCTTCTTCCTCTTCCTCTCCGTCCGGGGCCTCTTCCTCGGGTAATTCCTTCAAAGATTCGAGAAACTCGCGCAAAAGCGCATCCAGGGGATCTACGGGCTCACCGCCGGCCGGCTCGTTAAGGCTTGCCTCGGATCCTACGGCGAACGGATCGAGGGTGTCCCAGCCGACAGGGTCCTTCAATTCCGGGGCCGTGCCGGCAGCGATCTGACGCGTGCGCTCTCCATGAGCATTGTGATCGGCCACTCCGTCGTGGAACCCTCTCCAGAAGGGGTCGCCAAGATCGAGGTCGGCCTTGTCGGGGATGGGCAGACCTGCGGTCGCTCTAAATCGCGCCATATTATAGCCCTGGCTGAAGAGCTCATTATCGGTCGCACCCTCCGGACGCGGTTCGGACAACTCGTCCACCAACCGCTGACTCGATGTCATTTCTCCGTCGAGGTTGTCGTGACAATCCGCGCCTTCCCCCGCACCCGATCTGAGGGCTCGGTCGTCGAGCCCGTCTCCCGGACTCCAAAGGTCGAGAACTCCTTTGTCCACAAGTGGTTCGGCGCCACTAAGGAAATCGGCCGTACGCCGCCACAGGTGCGCTGCCCAGCCGTCGTCCGAAATCGCCGCGGTCGCCGATCTCGACCGAGCGTACTCTGCGGCCCCCTTCACGCCCTCGAGCGATGAGGCAATGCCCATGGCCAGGGACACCACTTCCGAATCCGACTGCAACCGGTCCCTTGAGAGGGCGAACTTGTATGCCTCATCCAGTGAAAGATCCTTCAAGGAGGCAACGACGACGGCAATGTTCTCCGGCCGGCCGGCATCGATCAACGCCTGCCATTCCCTGACGGCCTGTTCCGCCGAGTATCCCAGCTCGGTCAGGCGCTCCAAGAACGGCTTCATGAACATTCGTGCGTCAGCAGCGGCGTCTACGGCGGCGTCCCCCACCCATTCGTCCACGGCTTCGGA
>JAZDOF010000577.1:0-12527 GCA_043799015.1 Pseudomonadota bacterium
TACCGCCCGACTGTTGACAGCCGAAAGATCATGCATCCTTCAGGGAAAGAACCCTTTCCAGTTTCTTCTCGAATCCGTCGTTGCATACCGCAGCGGACTCCTTGGACCCGCTTTAGTTTAGGCTTCGTGGTGAACGATTACAAATAGTGGTTCAACGGCCGGGCGTCTTGCCGGCTATTGCCCCACGGGGCCGCTCCGTGTAAATATTTATGAAGTAACTCATGAGGTATCAAGATATGTTCTTGCCGAGAATAGACGACAAAAAGTGCCGGCAGAGTCGCGAGTGCATCAACGTATGCCCCGCGGACGTCTTCGAGGTTCGCGACGGAGAAGTACTGGTGGCCAACCCCGCCGATTGCATCGGATGCGAATCATGCATCGCCGTGTGTCGGGAAGAGGCCATAACCGTCATGGAGATATAGCAAACGACGATTCTCTCGTACCTTTCATGTGTCCTCACCCGTTATCCCCCTCCAAGTTTGAAGAGGGAATAACGGAACCAATTTTCGTCGCTTGCCGTATGCTGTCCTTGGCGGGATCGTACCCCCCCATACGCAGGGTCTGTTGGTACGGTCCCTTGATCCCATCATCGGTATCGGTCCGTTCCGATATGAGGATTGTGGCGTAGGGCGTGTCCTGGTGGATGCCGGCCAACCCCAGCTTTACCAACTCCAGGAGAGCAAGAAATGTGGTCACAATGGTGAGGCGGGAACCTTCCTCCGCGAACAGAGATTCAAACGTTATGCGCCCATTGTTCCTCAACAGGGAGAGTATCTCGTTAATTTTGTCCTTCACCGACAATCGATCCGGCTCGAGTTCAATCAGGTCGCGTCTGGGGGTCCGTTCGAGGACCACTTTCAGCGCCGCAACCAGGTCTTCGATGCGGATCGCGCTCACCCGGGCTTCCGGTGGTTCTCTCTCCAGATCATCGATCCGCTCCCTTGTGAAAACCTGCTGGTCCAAAAGGGGCCTAGCCCCCAGTTCCTCCGCGATCTCTTTGTAGCGCTTGTACTCGAGTAGATGGGCCACGAGCTCATCTCGCGGATCCGGCCCCCGCGTGTCGGGTTCCGCCTCATTGTCATAGGGGAGCAGCATCCGGGATTTAATGTGGGTGAGATAGGCCGCCATGACCAAGTATTCCCCGGCCACATCCAGATTCAGCGACTTCATCAACTCGATGGTTTCAAGGTACCGAGCGGTAATGACGGCTATGGGGATATCCGTGATGCTGACTTCGGTGCGATGAATCAGATGCAAGAGGAGATCAAGGGGCCCTTCGAAAACATCCAGGTGGATTTCATAGGACATAAGTCTTCAGGGATGCGGAAGGCCGGTGAGCATCAACGAGAGGACGAAACGAATGGGAGGACCTATGATTTGATTGGCTATGCCGAAGAAAATGAGCGCCAGCAAAATGAAGAATCCGTATTGCTCGTACTGCAGCATCTGATAGGCTATGTTTCGCGGTAGGAACCCTTCCAGTATCTTCGAGCCGTCAAGGGGCGGTACCGGTAGTAGGTTGAATATGGCCAATCCGACGTTCACCTGCACTGCAATCCAGAGCATGCTGTAGAATGGGATGACCACCGCGGCGACGGACTGGTTGATCAACCCCGCATGACCTGCCGTCATGATCAGATGCATGACAACGGTAAGGCCCACCGCGGCTATCATGTTGGAAGCCGGCCCGGCCACGCTGATCCAAACCATGTCCCTAAGGGGATTACGCAAGTTACGCATATCCACGGGTACGGGCTTGGCCCACCCTATCATCTGGGTGAAGACGAGAGCGATGGCCCCCAACGGGTCGATGTGGGGAATGGGGTTGAACGTCAGACGACCCGCGTTCTTGGCGGTCGGGTCCCCCAGTCTATAGGCAACGTATCCATGAGCGAACTCGTGAACCGTAACGGCCAGGAGGAACCCCGGAACCACAAGAATGATCTTCTGGAGGATCTGTTGAAGTGATGCTTCCAAGGTTGACCTCGCCGATAACGGCCCGCCGGAGTCCCTAACGGTACAGCCCGATGCAGGGGATAACTCTCCCGACGGGCACGGGTTTTCCGACCCGCGCCGCGCTACTTACCCTTTTTCTTCGGCTGAGCCTGTGCCCCCGCCCCTTTGGCCTGTCCCTTGGTTTGGGCCTTACCCTGCCCCTTCTTCGGGGCCGGAGCTTCCTCCACCTTGGCTTTCTTCTTGCCCGCGGCCTTGGCCGCCAGCTTCGCCGCCTTCCCTTGCTCGGAGATCTCGCGAACGCGGCCCGTCTGTTCCTCGAGGAAGGTGATCCTGGCAACGGCCGTTCTGATCTGCTTGATCTTTGCCTTATGGTGCTTCACTATCGAATCTTTGGCCACGGCCTTTTCCCCAAGACCTTTGTCCTGCAAGAGTTTTTGCCGATCTTGGATTTCCTGTTCGAACCTAGCCCGCTGAAGTTCCTTGGTTTGAAGATGCTTGGATCCCATAGGTCGCCTCACCTGTTAATCAATCATACTGAAACAACCATGTTTAGCCTGGAACCGTTCCAAAGTCAATCTTATAATCGTGGGTTCGGCTATGAAAACCCTCAATTGCCGCACGCGCAGTACTCCACTCCGTCACGTTCGGCTACCCGAACCAGCCCGCGATCAACCAAATCCTCGATGTGTACCCTCACGGCAGCCAAGCGATAGGACAATAGGAGGCCTGAAAGAGGCCCGAACAGTTGCACGGCGATCTCGAAATGGGTGCGTTCCGAGCTCCCACGACGCTCTTTCCCCACACTTACCAAGTAATCCAATACCTTTGAGGCACGAATGTCGTGGAAAGGGGATAGGTCGGTAATCCTACGAGCACGGCTCTCGAACGGTCGACCGTGTCCCGGCATGACCTTGGTCACGCGGAGTCCCGCGAATCGTTCCAATGAGCTGCGATAGGACGCGAGGGCACGGTATGCCCTCCTGTCGGGATCACGCCAGAATCGCATGTACGGGTTGCACGTCACTTCAGGCACTAGAGCGTCCCCTGAGAAAAAGAGCCCTGAATCCTCAGAGTGCAAACCGACCGAGCCGGGGCTGTGTCCCGCCATATGAACCGCTTTCAGCTCGAAATCGTCGAACGGGAGAACCACCCCCTCCGTAAGCGGGCCGGCGTGGTCGAGAGGTCCTTGAAGGCGCAAAAGACGTTCCAGGATTTCCCGGATCAAATCCGAGGCCGATGGCTCCGGCAGCCCGGCGTACCTGAAAAAATCCACGTACGATTTCCGGGTCTCTTCGTACCCGTCTTCCGACTTCGCCATCGGCCCCGGCATGTCCCACGGATGGACGAACACCTCGGCACCGCTCACGTCCGAAATTCGTCGGGCAAGACCGATATGGTCCAGGTGGCCGTGAGTGATTATGATCCGCCTCAAACCCCTCAACGATCCTCCCGCATCGCGAATGTGCGATTGGATCGCGGAGAACGCTTCGTCGGTGTTTATCCCCGTGTCTATGAGCGTTGGATGTGAGTCCGGGATATACCAGCAATTCACTAAACCACCGGGTGCATGGAACCGGGTACCGATTCGGTGTACCTGCCGCATTTTCGAGAGCCTACCTCCAATGTTCAAAATGACCGGGATCGGTCACAACCAATGATGAAGATGCCCCATGGTCGGGGCCGAACGATAAATCCGTGGACCGTCGTCCACCGGGTGCCCGAGAGAACCCGGATGGCCCCCCAAGTACGTCCCAACCGTGAATAAAGTTCGTCGACAAGTCTCAGGGCGCCTCTGATTTCTTGGTGCCTTTGTGCCTTCGCGGTTCATTCCTTATCTTCCGCGGCCGTTTTCATGATGCGCCGTACCGGACGGGATCATTGACGAGGGTTGTGCAAGAAGAGGCCGGCTTTCCGTCATTCTATCCCAACAAGGACCTGAAACGGGATTATATTTTGCTAGTATTATGATATACTTCAGCGACGGCACCCACACACGGAACGCGAGCGGACAAGGACAAAGGTACCGTGTGGGGCCGCACCGGGGCCGGGCCTTGTTGGGGCGTGTCCCGGCGACCGGTTCAGGCCGGGTCTCATGCCGCGGAACGCGAAACCCGCCTGCGGGGAATTACTCTCTTGATACCGGTCCGGCAATCCCCGTGGGACGGTCAAGAGGACTTGAAGGGACTACGCGCGTGCGCGGCACGGAGAGCCAAACGCATACGGAGGTCGGGTTATGGATGGCAAGACGAAGAAGGGACTGTTCAGCGGGCTGTTCAGGAGAAAACCTTCGGATAAACAAGAAGGTCCGGTAACGCCCGGGACTGGGGTCCCGGAACCATCCATTTCCGGGACCGAGGGTCCCAAGGAGAGAGTGGAGATCGAGCTCGATTTTTCCCCTGATGACAGGCCCCTTGATGTAGGCCCTCGGGACCCCTTGGCCCCACGTATGGACTCAGGCCCCGCCATCGGTCAAAGGAAGCCTGAAGAAGAATCGGAAGTGGAATTAGATTTTTCCGAGGATGACGAACCGCTGGATGAAGATCATGTCAAACCGTCATCAATAGGCCCGATTCCGGCCACCGTCTTATTGGATCAAGTCGAGCTGGACCGTATGCTCAACGCACGGCCCAGGGGCGTGGAGAGGGAAATCCAATTGGATTCTTCCGGTGAAGAGGATGACCTCATAGCGGAAACGGAGGAACCCGCGACGCCGGCCGCCCCCCGCACAGGCGGAGCCATGGGGGAAGACGCGGGGGACGGGGATGTCTCCGACAGCGTGAAACTGGTCTTGTCGGATCTTGAAAAGGATATTCTCATGCCTTCCGAACACCCGGAGGAGTCCACGTTATCCGAGCTGACCTTGGACCAGGAAATGGACCTCCACCCGGTGTCGTACGCCCAAAGCGGCGAGGATGACCTCGAGCTCGATATGGACGCGCTCGACGAAGCCATGCAGCCTCCTCCCTCCCTGGAGGACGATATCTCGTTGGAAGAAGAGCCGGATCCGGGGACCGTTATTGAAGACGTATTGGAGGATGAAGCAGAGCTGGACATGGAGGATCTGGAAATATCGCCGGAGCCCGACGAAGCGGGGGGTGAAGAAGAATTCCCCTCTTTGACCGACGCTGCGGAACTGGAATCCGCCATGGCCCCCCCACTCTACGTCGAGGACGAAGCCCCTCCGGAGGAAGAGCCGGGACTTGAGGATGCCTTCGAAGATGAACCCGACCTTGACATGGGCGATCTTGAAGACGCAATGGCCGACGATGAGTCGTTCCTTCCGGGCGAGGCCCGGTTGGATCCTGAGACGGAACCTTCAGAAGACGATTACCAGCTCGAAATGGAGGACATGCACGCGGCGGTAACGCCCATGGAACCCCTTCCTGATGCCGAACCCCCGACCGAAACCCTTTCCCTGCCGTCCGAACCGGACATCGAACCGGCGGAGCCGTCGGTAAGCCGGGACATGACTGCCGCGGCCTACGCGGACCTTGAGGCGACCTTACTGCAGGAGCCCGAAACGCCGGACGGTTGGTCCGCGGACGTGCGCGAACACCATTTGGATGAGGCTCAACCCTCACCCGGTCCCGTCCCGTCGGGGACCGTGGATGAAGATCGGTTGGAGCCATCCATGTCGGCTTTTGAGGCCGAGGTCGAACCGGTTCCGGACGGTGTGGTTGAAACGGCGGCGGTTCCCGATGTCCAAGCCCGGGCCGACATACCCATGGACAAGAGTGAAGAGCCGGGACCCGTGTCACTCGAAGCCGCGGAAGGAACCGACGTTGGGCCGCCTGCCCCCGAGACCCCCGAGGAGTATGTCCCCGTACCCATGGAAGGTTCCACGGCAGGGCAACCGGAAGCCGGCCTTGTTCCCGGAGTCGCCGCCGTAGGCCTCGCTTCGGTTGCGATCGGTGCGGCCCATGCATTAGGACTCGTACAGCAGCCGCAAGTGCCGGAAGAGCCCCCACGGTCGGCTCTCCCCAGCCCCCACGACACCCCGGCCGCTTCGTCGGCTCCCGACGCGCCCGAAACGGCACTCCAAACCGAGGTACCGACCGCGCGGAAAACCGCGAAGGAGGTTGAGAAAACTAGGGTTGAGGAACAGCGCGATACCCTGGGACTCGCTCCTTACGCGGACGCTCTGGCACGATACGTAAAATTGTGCGACACACCCACTAACATGGTCGTCCACGGCGCGGCAGGATCGGGTAAGACTTTCCTCCTGGAACTCATGCGACGACATCTGGAAGGATCAGGGGTAACCTGCATCTCTTTCGACCCGTTGAACTATCAGGAATTCACGTATTCGGGACAGATCGGCTTCGTGTTCCTTCGGTTCTTCTTGGAAGCCGTCGAAGACCGGTTGCAGCATGACCCGGACGAAATCATAAAACAGAAGATCGATCGATCACTGGCCCTCATGAAAACGACCGCCTCGGCCCAGCGGAGGGTTGCCCTGGCAAGGGCGGCACGCAACGATTCCGAGTCGGGTCATGAATCGCCGTTTTCAGGAACCATCGTAGATTCCATCGATGAGCTCAGAATAAATGTTTCTGATATTATTGACGCTTTTCTGGGAGATGACCCGAAAAAACGCCTCGTAGTATTCGCGGACAACCTGGACCAAGCGGATGCGGATTTCGCATTTGATCTGCTTCGCTGTATCAGAGTGTTCGTTGGAGTCCCCCGGTGCGTCTTCGTCCTGGTCTGCGATCCCGCGGCATTAGAACAACGAGCGGAAAAAGAAATCGGTCCCGGGGCCCGAGAAAACGCCGGCAGGGTCTTCTTGGAAAGAGCTGTTCCGTTTTCGTTCAATACGGCATCCGTTGCATACGACACTTCACGGTTCACGGCCGACCTTTGGGTTCGTTATGGCCTCTCGGACACGGAACCCACGGAGGAAGACGCCGAAGACTTGGTGAATCTGATCAGATACTCCATCGGTCCGGGGCCGGCAGGTATAAGGCGTATCGTCGGTCGTACCGCTGTGGCCGAGATGCTGCCCGATTCACGAGCCCCCCTGCCGTCGGACGGAATAGCGGACCCCGCGGAAGCCATTAGGCGAAGGAAGATACTATTCGGCGTCGCATGCCTGGATGCGGGCTATGGACGGGTGTTCGAGGTGCTCGTGAACGGATTGGGAGACCCGAGGAGTCTACCCGATTTCGTGGACTCCTTGTTCCTAAACGAAGAGCGCATCGAAATGCTCGACAAGAAGCTCGATCTCTTCCGGGGCCCGGACAAAGGTAGGACCGTCAAGCGGTTCACCAGGTTCATACACACATTTCGATCCCTTCTGCTCCTCGACGAGGACGCGGGGGTTCAACGCAAAGAGATCGACCTGCTCGCCGGCGCCATAAGGCTGCTTTCGTTTGCCGGCGCCGGACAACCGAAATTTGCGGATGAGGAACCGCGGAAACAGGCCCTCATGTACTTCGTAGGCAAAGTTAAAGAGAAAATCGCAGGTCTTGAACAGGCCCCCACAGGCTCGAGCCGGGTGTTCCAAGGGGATGCACGAAAGCCGTGGTTGGGCTTCTGGTACACCGGAGACAAACGGAAGGACGCATGGGGAGCCGACCGGTTGCACTATTTCCTGAAATTTGATTTGACGAATTTCAATGTCGCGTCCTTGGGCCTTGCCTACAGCATTGAAGGACTGCGACGTAAAGGCATTTCCGATGAAAGGATCGAAGCGCTGGAACGACTCGATTTCTGGGCCGAAAAGGGCTACCAGTTCAGAAGGCCCGGAAAGGATCGAGTGGAAGCGACCCGAAACCTGATCGATGTAAGCTGCGATTCCTTGGGCGCGGTAAAGGATCGCCAAATGGACAAGGTCGCACAGGAATTCATGGACCTGATCGAAGCCGCACACGGTCTCTTCGACAGCGAACCGACCGAGGAAAAGCCAAAGCCGAAGCCCGCCAAGAGCGTTCCGGCAATCCGCTTCCAGTGCCCAAAGTGTAAGAAAATGCAGCTATCCGAGGTGGCACGACCTGGAGACGGGACCATTCAGTACCAGTGCAAGGCTTGCGGTCAGAAAGCCAGGAAGAAGATTTAGAGATCGTCCCCCGCAATGGACCACGAATGAAGCACGAAGACACAAAGGCATGAAGAAATCAAAGGCCTATGAGCGGGAGGCCCGCCGCCGACAATGAAGAAGGCAACCGTCCTAGTAGTCGACACTGATCGCGTCAATATGCGTTTCCTGCAAAAGAGCTTGGCCGATTCCGGCTTCTCGGTTCTCACGGCGGATAACGGAACCCGGTGCCGGCAATTGCTGAGGGCGGGGAGGATATCGGCCCTCATGGTGGACGTGCTCCTGAGCAGGGCAACCCGGCTGGATCTCATCCTATACGTAAAGCAATGTTTTTCCGATGTGCCCATCATCGCTATGAGCAGTGCCGATTCCTATTCCATTGAGCAAGAGAGCCTTGCCAAGGGCGCGGATCTTTTTGTCGTCAAGCCCGTCAACGTTGAACGCATAAAGGATTATATAAAGAACGAGGGCCGTCAAACAGGTTTTTCCGGCGTGCTTGAGGGATTGGACATTCTCGAACTGTTTCAGTTTCTCATACTGACGGAGTGCAGTGCCGTGCTGGAGATTGTCTCCAGCGGAGGCACCGCCTCCTTTATCCACCTTGACGCGGGAGAAGTAAGACACGCTGTCTGCGGGGAGAACACGGGAGAAGGGGCCTTGTACCGATGCTTGGGTTTCAAGTCGGGGATATTCAGGATCCTTCCCTGGCGCGCGCCGGATGTCATAAGCGTGGCCAAGGGAAAGGACTTCCTGCTCATGGAGGCGGTCCGCCGCCGAGACGACGCCCGGACCGGATTTCAAGCCCCCGCCCCCTCCGGCGATTTTTGCCTCCCGGCCCCTTCCAGGCCGGAAAGGATGCGGTCCCGCATGCGGGTGGTGCTTGACCGGTTCATGGATTCCAGGGCCCGTGTATCGCGAACGGAAACGTTACGGTCGCGACCCGCACCCGTGGCGGACGCCGACGCAACGGACCGCTAGAGTCCCGGGTTAAGAAGGAATGAACATGGAAGGACGGACATTCCCACCTGCATGAATGAAAACCCAGACCTTATCACTGCGGCCGAAAGAGGGATGTTCTATCATACGGCAGAGCTTCTCCTAACCGGCGTGAACCTCGAAGCCGAGGACCAAATGGGGCGGACGGCCCTTGTCGCCGCATCGTGCGAAGGCCATTACGAGATAGTTCTCATATTGCTTTCGCGAGGAGCCTATACGGATCATCAGGACCGGGACGGCCGAACCTCGCTGTATCATGCCGCGGTTAACGGGCGTGGGAACATCGTCGATCTTCTGTTGAAAAAGGGCGCGGACGTAAACAAGAGGGATCAGGACGGCATCACCGCTCTAATGGCCGTGTCGGCGCTCGACTGCTCGGATATGGTCGCTCGACTGCTCAACGGCGGGGCCGATGTAAATCTCAAGGACGATCACGGAGAAACGGCTCTTATTCACGCTGCGTTCTATGGGAAGACGGAATCCGTCGGGCTGCTCTTGGATGCGGGGGCAAATGTAGATTCCCGGGATCTCCTGGGATGCACGGCTTTGATATGGGCCGCGGCGGCGGGTCATGCAGAGGTTGCCGCAGAGCTTCTCGGCCGCGGTGCGGACCCCGTCATCAAGAACAACGACGGAGAAACCGCTCTGCTTAGGGCGAGTATGTGGGGAAACGCCGAGGTACTTCGGGTCCTCCTTGATCACGGTATCGCGGTCGATATGGGAGATGACGACGGCAACACTCCGCTGCTCAAGGCGGCCGCGACCGGGAGTGCGGCGGCGGCGGCCCGGTTGCTGGAGCACGGAGCCTCCGTGGACGCCGGCAACAGGTGGGGAGACCGACCGCTCATAGAAGCGGCCTATCATGGTCACCGAGCGATTGTTGAGCTTCTGTGCACATCCGGCGCAGATATCGAAGCCAGAACCGAATATGGTAACACGGCATTGCTGAGGGCCTCGTACGGCGGCCATACGGATGTGGTCGAACTGCTCCTTGCCCGAGGAGCTAACGTGGGTCTACGCAACAAGTACGGCAACTGTGCGCTTCTGGAAGCATGCCTGGGCGGTCATGCAGCGGTGGTCGAGAGGCTCCTTAATGCCGGCGCCCATGCCGACAACTCGGATTCCGAGGGTCGGACGGCACTCATGATGGCCGCCTTCTCGGGTCATCGTCGCGTGGTCGAGCTGTTGCTCAACTCCGGGGCCGACATGGAGGCCAAGGATACCGACGGCAAGACGGTCCTTAGCTGGGCCCTAATAGAGTACGATTCGTCCGTTTGGAAGCCGCTCCTGAATCACGCACCCGGAATTCCCGGCAATGAAGGCTTGACCTCATCCTTGCTTACCGAGGCTTGCCGAAGGGGTCGGTTCGAGGCCGTAGGGCTTCTTATCGACAAGGGTGCGGACATTAACCGATGCGATCCGGAGGGGCATTCTCCATTTGTCGCGGCCTCGGCCTCCGGGAGAACGGACCTCTTGGAGTACTTCATTTCAAAAGGCCTGGACGTGAACACCCGAGACATGGCCGGGGAAACCGCGCTTATGAAGGCGTCATCCAAGGGCTTTGCGGACACGGTGCGATTCCTGGCCCGATTCGGTGCGGACATAGACGCAACGAACCGCTATGGAAACACTGCCCTAATGAAGGCATGTTTCAAGGGTTTCAAGGAGACGGCGGAACTGCTGATCGACTTGGGCGCGGACGTCAACCGAGCCAACGGGACGGGACGAACGCCGATGGTATTCGCCTGTTACAAGAATCACCTTCCGATTGTGGAACTGGTACTCAAACGCGGGGCATCGGTCAACGCAACCGACGAGCATGGGGATACGCCTCTAATAAAGGCCTGTTCCCAGGGCCACGGGGCCGTCGTACAGCTCCTCATCGAATACGGGGCCGACGTGAATGCCGGGAACCGCGCGGGCTTCAAACCGTTGTCCATAGCGGGTACCAAGGGATATCACGACATCGCCGAGACCCTCATCCAGGCCGGAGCGGAGCTTAACGAGCCCATGGATCAGGCGCTTAACACGTCCGAATTTCAGTCGCTCAACTTCGACTTGTGGTCGGAAACAACACTCATCATGGCCGAAGAGACCTTGGGCGGGCCATCAGGGGACTCGCTGCGGGCGGCGCTTTTCATGGCGTGCCGCGAGGGAGATTCCGCTGAAGTGGAGAAACTGCTCGATATAGGCGCGTCCCCCCATTGGACGAACAACCGTGGCCAGACACCCCTCATTGTTGCGTGTGCCAAGGGCTCGATTGACTTGGTCCGCTTGCTGCTCGGTCAAGGGTGCGATGTCAACAAACGGACCAAATCCGGTAATACGGCATTGATGAGGGCGGTTTTCAACGGCCGCCGAGAAGTGGTGGCCATGCTCCTGGACGCGGGCGCGGATATCCATGCCAGGAACCGAAAGGGGAAATCGCCCCTTGATCTTGCCTCGGCCAGGGGAGATACCGACATAGTCAATATTCTGAGGGCAGCCGGCGCGGGGTGAAGTGTCGGCTGTCAGTCGTCGCCGTCGGGTTGGAAATTCTTTATGGAGTCGAGTGCTAGGAGCACCATTTGCTCGCGGTCGAACATCTTTCCCAGTTCAGATCCGGTGTGTCGCCCGTCCAATGCCTCTACGGCGGCCCGCCGCAGGGCCGGGGGAAATGCCTCCGAGATGGTCTCCATAAGCTCCAAATCGTTCAGATAGGCTCCACCGGACTTACGCATTCGATTGAGCCGGCGGATATGGTAGGCCGCGTTCCACTCCGATAGGTCCCATGAACGGGTGGATCGTTTCTCGACCGTCCGCTTAATAAGGTGTAAGAGCAGGACCTCCGCATAGCTCCCGATCTTGTTGATCTTGTCGTCACGGCTCATTTCTTCCATTTCCCCCACCAATGCAAGAGCTTCCTCGTAACGCCCCCTCTCTATGTGCTCCCGCAGTTCAAACAACTCTTCCATGATTCATCCCTCGGGTTTGCGGTTGGCCATGCGGGATCGTATCAATCCGACTTGGGTTGTGTGGGGGCCTCGGGGCCGGCCGGAACGTCCCTATGGGCGGAAGACCACTTCTTGAACTCGTCCACAACATAGAGGAGGTGTTCTTTCATGGCGGCCTCCGCTGCATCGGGGTCCCTGTCTTGAATGGCTTTGAAGATTCTTAAGTGGTGGTTGAAGATGATGAACTGGTCCTCCTTCCTTATGAAAACCTTCTCACGGTGGATCCTGATGGAATAGCTGACCCACTGATAGATGCTGCTCATCAGGTGGAGGAGTATCGTGTTGTGCGCGGCCGCCACAAGCTCCGTATGAAACTGAAAATCAATTTCGTATCTGATTTGGCCCTTCTCGAAGTCGTTCTCCATCTCCTCCAAATAGTAATTGATGCGGCGCACTTCTCCGTCGGAACGGTTCAGTGCGGCCTGTCGGGCCACCCATGGTTCCAGGAGAGCGCGCACTTCGGTTAGTTCCAATACACGCTGCTTGTCGTCCCCAAGAACTATCTCCATGGGTCTGGCGAAATCCCGCTCGGTGAGGTTCTTGAC
>JAZDOF010000609.1:0-2264 GCA_043799015.1 Pseudomonadota bacterium
GCCATTGCAGCGATTGCGCTGATATTCGGGGAAAAATTCCGGATCATACGCGTCCGACTGCTTGGGGACCACGTAGTGATTGCAGGAATGGGCCGGAGAGGTTTGCTCCTGGCTGAGAGTTTCTTGGCCCGCGGCGTGCCCGTGGTGGCCATCGAACGGGATACCGACAGCGACTGGATTGTCCCTTGTCGAAGTCAAGGAGGCATAGTCATTTACGGAGATGCCGCGGACCAAAATGTTCTCCGCAGCGCAGGTGCACACCGCGCTCAATGCGTCATTGCCGTATGCGGAAACGACGGGGTAAACGCCGAGATAGCCGTAAATTGCAACGATCTGGTGCGAACTCGGCGCGGCAAACCTCTCAAGTGCGTGGCACAAATTGAGAACCTTGATCTGTGTCATCTGCTCAAGGGACTCGATTTCTCTACGACCGAGTCCGACTCTTTCCGGCTCCAGTTCTTCAACAGTCATATCCGGGGCGCCAGGCTCGTAATCGAAGAGCATCCTCCGTATGATCCCGTGTCTGGGGACATTCCCCACGTGTTGATTATTGGAATCGGTCGCATGGGCGAGTATCTTGCCGTGCATGCCGCCAAGATGTGGCGGAATTTGGGATTGAACTCCAAAGGGCGTTTGCGGATCACCCTCGTTGATCGAAACGCAGAAGAGAAAAGAAAGATAATTCTCTTGAAGCACCCTGGTTTAGAGACCGTTTGCCGCCTCGCTTCCCGACAGGTCGACATTCATTCGGCCGAGTTCTGCTCGGGTCGGTTTCTTCACGCGGATGACGCCGCACTCAGCGTGAGCATAGTTTACGTTTGCCTCGACAATGATTCGAATGCCTTGGCGGCTGCCTTCCAGATCCGGAAACACCTGCGCGGGCGGAATGTTCCGATTGTGGTTCGAACGATGCGCCAGAGCGGATTGAGCAAGCTCTTTCAGTACGCCGCGGCCCGAAACGGGCCTGCGCTCCGGGCTTTTGGTTTGCTCGAGAAGACCTGCAAGCCGGATCTTGTCGTCGGCGGCACCCACGAGATTCTCGCTCAGGCCATGTACAAGGAACACTCAGCCGGCGGTTGCCTGGACACAATCTTCTCTGCCGGGTCAATCCCGGACTCGTGGGATGACCTGCCGGACCGATACAAGGAAGCGTACCAGAGACGCGCCGACAGCATCTGCCGAATGCTTCGCAATGTGGGGTGCACCCTGGAAATATTGGAAGATTGGGATATCGAAGACTTTGCCTTCAATTCCTCGGATGAAGAATTCTTTGCTGGGTCGCTTCACGAGTGCATCATGGACGAGCGTCGTATCGATCAGGTTCTAATACCTCCAGGTTTTTCAGGCACGAGGCTGGATGAGGGTCTGGCGCCCATAAGCTGGGACCTGCGGTCTGATTCGGATAAAGAAGCGTACAGAGAAGAAATTCGCGGATTTCCGGCTTTTCTCTCCCGCGCGGACCTGCACCTCTACCGGATTGAGTGATGAAATGGATTTCCACGCCTGAAAACGACACAACGCCTTCCTCGGCCCAATAATCATCTCGTTCCATCCGCGCTCCCCCCACTCCCCACCAACTGCCTGCGCCACATTTCCTTTAGACTCCGACTTGCGTCCGGCCCGAACACTCGAACCTCCTCGCCCCCACAGCTGAAGACGGCCCGTGGCGGACCTACGATGGGTCGAAGAGCATCAGGGTCAAGACGTGACATCACCGTAAACGTGTAGCTCGGGGCCGTGATCCCGGCACCCTTTTCGCCCAGGTAGGCATTGGCGTTGTTGATCCAAAGGAACACGGATCCGTCGGGCATCACTTGGTTGGCCCTTATTCCTTTCGTGGAAAACAGGCTTATGAGACGCGCGTTCCAATATGAGGACATACCCCACTGAAGATCGTAGCGTTCCTTGTGTTCATCGAGGCACTTGACCAAGGGCGGTATGTAGTCCGAGAGCTTCTCCACGGCACCCCATCCGGGCACCGGAGACAAGGCGAAAGACCACAGCAGCACCAAACCCGTCGTTAGTAGGTTGACCGTCGTTTTCACCATTGGCTTGCCTACGACCGCAATGCCATAGAGAGTAACGGCCGCGACTATCGGCTGGAACCAACTAACAAGAAGGTACCGCATCTTCAGAATGTGTTCGTACTGACCCGAACAGATCACCACCGCCGGTGTAATCACCGCGGCTAGAAGCGCGAAGAGGCAAAGGAAGCCGCCGGCAGACCACTCAACGCTTTCTCGGCCGGCGTCGGATGCGGGGTC
>JAZDOF010000632.1:0-5560 GCA_043799015.1 Pseudomonadota bacterium
TCAGTCGGGATCCCGATACGATGCTGGTGGATCCCAGACCCGGGATGGGAGATCACATTCGGGCGAATGGAATCAAGATTTCGGGACAGTTGAACTACGAAGTTCCCGTGCGGAATTTTTTCGAACGGATCGAGATGCTCAAAGAATCGGACCCGAATCTCATATTCCTTTCCACCAAGACCTTTCATCTGCCAAGAGTCATGGAGGACTTGAAAAGTATCGTCAAACCCGGGACCAAAATAGTCAGCACTCATAACGGCCTCGGTACCGAAGATGTAATTGCGGACAACTTCGGCAAGGAATCCGCTTTTCGAATGTCGCTGAACTATGGCGTGTCTCTAACCGGTATGAGTGAAGTTACAACCGCGTTTTTCAATCGCCCCAATCATTTGGGTCCGTTGACTTCGAACAATATGCAACTTGGCCTGAGAATCGCGGAAATGCTGAGCTCAGCCGGCTTGGACACGGAATGCGTGGAAGACATTAAGCTGTACGTTTGGAAGAAGATGATCATGAAATGCACCATGGCATCCATATGTGCGGCAACTGACAGAACATTGAAAGAAGTGCTCGATTTTCCTCCCACCAGGGAAATAGCGGACAATTGTTTCGCGGAGATCCTCGCTGTTGCCGAGGCCCAAGGCTATGACCTCGGACCCCACTATTTGAAGACCGCATTGGGGTATTTGGAAAAGGCCGGGGCCCACAAAGACTCCATGTGCTACGACATAGCCAATAAAGCGCCCACGGAAATAGATTTCCTCGGCGGTAAAGTCGTCGAGTACGCCCGTAAAGTCGGGGTACCCGTACCTTACTTCACGGTCATGGCAAATATCGTCAAGGCCATCGAAGACGGCTATTTGCAGAAACGCTGACGACCCCAACGGGAGAGGCACGGGAGCGAGATGAGCAAGAGCAAATGGGCCCATGTCGGCAGCATACTTAAGATGAACGCCGGCAACTACCCCGACAAGTTGGGATGGCAGGACACCTCTAAGGAATTCACTTTCAAAGAATGGAACGATAGAGCCAATCGTTTCGCCGACGGTTTGCGGAGGCTGGGAGTAAACTATAGGGATTCATTCGCGGTTATCTCCTACAACCGAGGCGAGTGGATGGATATATACGCCGGCTGCGCAAAGGGCGGCCAGGTGGTTGTCCCGGTTATGTTTCGCCTGGCCGGGCCGGAAATCGAATTCATCGTCAATCATGCCGAATGCAAAGGGTTCATAGTTGAGGCGCCATTCGTCCCGTTGGTGGACGGCATCAGAGACAAGTTGCGGGTGCCGAGGGATGCCTATGTCTATCTGGGAGACGGCCCCGTCCCCGATGGATATGTCGGTTACGAGTCGTTGCTGGCCCAATCGTCGCCCGACGAGCCGAGTCTTTTCGTCGGCGGGGACGACGTTTGGAACATCATGTACACGTCCGGCACCACCGGTCGGCCGAAGGGGGTCGTGCGGACCCATGACAGTCATATCGCCCATTACATGCTCAGCAATATCAATATGGGCGTTCTGCCGACGGACAAAGTTATGCTCGTCATGCCGATGTGTCATGTAAATTCCATACAATATTCCTTCCCCTACACTTTGGTCACGGCCCCCGTGTTCGTATACGACAGGGTGAGTTTCGATCCTTTGGATTTCCTCAGCACGGTGGATCGGTATGGGATCACTTATACATCGCTGGTTCCGACTCATTATCGCATGATTCTGGATTTACCCGAGGATGTTAAGGGACGAACCGATGTTTCTTCGGTGAGGCAACTTCTTGTTTCTTCGGCCCCTGCCGGCCGAGAGCTGAAACTGGAGATAATGTCTTACTTCAAGAACGCCGAACTCTGGGAAGCCTACGGCAGCACTGAGGGCGGTTTGGCGACGTTGTTGCGACCGGAAGATCAGTTAAGCAAGCTGGGGTCCATAGGCAAGGAGATTTTTGGTACGGACCGGATCAAGATCCTTGACGAGAACCGCAACGAAGTACCCGACGGAGAAGTCGGCGAGCTGTACTACAAAGCGCCGTGCGTATTCAAGGAGTATTTCAAAGACCCGGAAAAGACGAAGGAAGCATTTGAAGGGGATTGGTTTTCAGCAGGGGATTTGGCCAGACGCGACGAGGACGGGTACTACGTACTGGTCGGCAGAAAGGCCGACATGATTATTACCGGCGGCGAAAACGTTTACCCCTCGGAAGTGGAAAACGTACTCAGAATGCATGAGGCCGTGAAAGAAGCCGCGGTGATCGGCGTACCCGATAGAAAATGGGGCGAATCCATCACCGCGGTCGTAGTTCTGAATGAGGGCTTCGAGGACGAGGCGTCCTTGGCCGACGACCTAATGGATTTTACGCGAGGGCGTATTGCCGGATACAAGCGGCCGAAGAGCGTTCGGTTCGTAAAGGAATCGGAAATGCCGCGGACCGCGACGGGAAAGGTGCTCCATAGAGCCCTGAGAAGCCGCTATGGAGGAGGCGCGGACGCCTGATCAAGCTACGGAAGTACTTTTGGGACCGTTCGATGGGTTGCTCTTGTTGCTCCGGACGAACACCCGCACGGCGCAAACCGTTCACCATGGCATTGCCATGCAATGGATAAACAACCAACTGTGGAGGATTCAATGAAAAGGTCGTTTGGTGTCTATCTTTTCGCTTTCCTGGTTCTCACATTTTCCTGCATGGCGGCAACGGGCGGTTCAGCAGCGGAAAAAGTGACGACGATAAAGGTTACCAACTGGTTCCCGGTGGGACATGCCCAAGACACGCTCCTGCAGGCGTGGGGCAAGGATCTGGAGCAACGTACCGGCGGCAAAGTCAAGGTGAACTACTATGCGGGCGGCACCCTAGTGCCCGCGGCCCAGTCGTACGACGCCGTGGTGAAGGGCATTGCCGACGTGAGCAACCACGTCATGGGATACACTGTCGGCCGCTTTCCTTTCTCTCAGGTGCTTGACCTGCCGATAGGTTTTCCTCCGGGGCATGGTCCTACGAAGATTGCCAACGAGGTATACAGGAAATTCAAGCCCAAGGAATTCGATGATGTAAAAATCCTGTGGTTCCACGCCATGCCCTATGGATTGGTTCACACCAGGACAAAGCCCGTCAAGAAACTTGAAGACATGAAAGGGCTAAAGCTTCGATGCTACGGATCCAACGCGAAATTTGTCGGCCTGGTGGGGGCCGCGCCCGTGGCAATGCCCATGCCCGACGTTTATGACGCTTTGTCCAAGGGAGTGGTGGACGGCTTGTTGTCCAGCTATGAGGCATTGCACGGATTCAGGACCGGCGAACACGTAAAATTCACCACCGAAAACCTTGCAACCGCGTATTCCGCAGCCTTTGTCGTCGCCATGAACAAGAAGACTTTTGCGTCCCTACCCCCGGACGTTCAGAAAATCGTGGACGATATGAGCGTGGAATACATAGAGAAATACGGAAAAATGTGGACGGAGATAGACAACGCGGGAAAGGATTGGCTTGCGAAAAGAGGAGTTGAATTCATCGCATTGAGCCCCGAAGAAGAGGCCCGCTGGTACGATACCGGCTCCAAGCCCCTTGTGGAGGGGTACGTCAATGAGATGAAGACGAAAGGACTGCCTGGTGAGGAAGCGTTTAATTTTATAAAGGAATCCTTCAAGCTGTACAAGAAGTAGCGGTGATTTGCCCGGGCGGTTATCCGGCCTGTATTATTCGCCCGGGCATATACCTCTCCGGCAGAGGAGCGAGATACAATGGAATTCTTTCTTCGTTTCACGAAGAGGTTCAGCAACACCCTTAACGTGACGGCGGCCGTTCTCCTCACCGTAATGATGCTGCTGACGGTCATAGACGTGGTCTTACGTTACTTGGGGCGACCGATCACCGGGACGTTCGAGTTGATGGCCTTCGGCGGAGCCTTGGTTACCGGATTGGCTCTGGCCCAATCATCGCTGGACGACGCTCAAGTCAATGTGGATATTCTGTACTCGGCGGCATCCGAAGGCGTACAAAAAGCACTCCTGGTATTCAACAAACTTCTCGGCATAGGCATTTTTGCTTTGGTTACCTGGGCGCTGGTCGAAAAAGGTAATGATCTTTACGTCACGGGAGAGGTCTCCCTCACCTTGCACGTCCCATACTATCCGGTTGCCTATGGGTTGGCGATTTGCAGTCTGACCGAATGCCTGGTGCTGGCTTCCGCGATCGTTAGGGCAATCATCGGAGGGAAACATGAATGAGACGGCCTTTGGATTGACAGCCCTGGCGATACTTCTCGTCATGTTCCTTTCCGGAATCGAGCTTGCATTTGCCATGGGCATAGTGGGATTTGTGGGCTTCGCCGCACTCAACGGCTTCGGCACGGCCATGTCGCTTCTGGCAAACGATTTTCTGGACTCCTTGGCATCGTACGGACTGACCGCCATACCGCTCTTCGTGCTCATGGGCCAGATAGCCTTTAATGCCGGTATAGCCAAGCGCTTGTACGATACCAACCACAAATTCCTGGGTCACGTTCCCGGCGGATTGGCTGTTGCCACCGTGGTGGGCGCCACTGTATTCAAGGCAATTTGCGGGTCCGTGGTCGCAACTTCCGCCACCTTTGCCAGTGTTGCCATTCCCGAGATGGACCGTTACGGATACGCAAAGAAATTGTCCACCGGCATCGTGGCCACGGTGGGTACACTCGGGGTACTTCTGCCGCCGAGCATCACCCTGATCGTCTTCGGCATTCTCACTCAGCAATCCATCGGTAAGCTCTTTATGGCGGGCATATTCCCCGGGCTCATCATGTCCGCTTTCTTCATCTGTGTGATCTTGGTCTGGTGCCGCATCAACCCGGAGCTTGGACCCAAGAGCGAAAGGTACCCCTGGTCGGAGAGGATCAAGTCGCTCCCTGACGTGATATGGCCTATCGTCATATTTCTGTTGCTGATAAGCGGGCTTATGGTGGGCTTCTTCACCCCGACCGAAGCCGGAGGAATAGGGGCGTTCGCCGTCCTGATATTGAGTATTCTAAAAAAAGACATTAAGTTTCAGGGATATCTCCGATCGCTACGTGAATCCCTGCGTACATCTTGTATGGTATTGATGCTCATCGCTTTTTCGGCGGTATTGGGTCATTTTATCGCCGTCACCAATATACCCCAGGCGTCCGCCGACTGGATCCTGGCGCTTCCGCTTCCGCGGCCGGCGATAATGGTGGTTATTTTGCTTGTTTATCTCATGGGCGGGTCCTTCATCGACGATTTGGCCTTCATGATCCTGGCCACGCCGATTTTCTTTCCGGTAATCCTGAAACTGGGTTACGACCCCCTGTGGGCAGCGATAATGGTGGCCTGTACGGTATGTATCGGTTCGGTCATCCCGCCGGTCGCCATCTGCGTATTTGTGGTGAAAAACATAACGGGGGAGTCGCTGGGGCTCATTTACAGCGGGGTGTACCCGTTTCTCATATCGATGGTCATATGCATGATACTTCTATTTCTGTGCCCGGATCTTGCCACGTATCTTCCGGCAGCTCTCATGAAATAGGGTTGGATTTGAAGACGGGGCTTCGATGACCGAACGGCCGGTCCCCTTGCCG
>JAZDOF010000660.1:0-13501 GCA_043799015.1 Pseudomonadota bacterium
GAGAAGCCGGTGTGAGAAACCTCGAGCGGCAGATATCCAAGGTCTTCAGAAAAGTAGCGCGTCAACTGGTCTCGGGCCACATCGAAGCCTCCATAGAAATCGGACCAAAGCAGATCGGAGCCTACCTGGGTGTACCGAAATTCCGTTACGGCAGAAAGGAGGAAGCGGAGAAGATAGGGATCGCCACCGGCTTGGCCTGGACGGAATTCGGGGGAGAGCTTCTCATCGTGGAAGTGGCCTTGATGCCGGGCTCCGGTAAGCTGATAGTCACCGGAAAACTGGGTGAAGTAATGAAGGAGTCGGCCACGGCGGCCATGAGCTACGTTCGTTCCCGGGCCTGGGGTCTGGGATTGAAGGGAGACTTTTACGACAAGATAGACCTCCATATTCACGTTCCCGAAGGAGCGACTCCCAAAGACGGCCCTTCAGCCGGCATCACCATGACGTCCGCGATCATATCGGCCTTAACGAAACGGCCCTTTCCATCGGATTTGGCGATGACCGGCGAGATAACTTTGAGGGGGCGAGTGTTGCCGATCGGCGGGCTGAAAGAAAAACTTCTTGCAGCCAAGCGTGGTCTCGTGACAAAAGTAATAATACCGAAAGAGAACGAAAGGGATGTGCAAGAAATCCCTTCCCGGATTCGGAACGGTATGGAAATCATTACCGTTGAGCATATGGACGAAGTGATTAAGCTGGTATTCGGCGAGCCTGCAACGGCGCTCTTTCCGGAGGATGTCGAGCCGATAGGGCCCGGCGTTCACCTGAGACAGTAACGGCCCGGAACGCCACGCCCGACCGGATGAATAGGGTCCTGCCACTACGCCGTCGCTTTTCCGTCCACGTGTTCCAGATTGCGGCGAAGGTGCGTACGCGGCGCAGTGCAACGCCAAGAAAAGGCGGCCGTTGCCCGTACCCGGTGATAGGATCCCACGTCAGCGCCGAGAAAAGCGTGTCGAGGAGCCTCGAATCACACCCGAGCATTCCCGTAGGCCTCCATCGGCCATGACAATGGTACGATGGTACCGTTTTTCCAGGGAACCTAATCAACCGAACGGGATCTCAATTATTAACAGAAGTGACGAGGTGACTCATGCTGCTGATGGAAGGCGCCAGGGTCCGAATGACTCCGGAAAACGTGCATCGGATGCTGAGGGAAGGGCTAAGCTTCAAGGAGATAGCCGCCCGTTGCGATGTGTTCGAGGAGGCAATCGACGCGTCCCTCGTTCGATGGCTTAACGAAGGGCGATGGCCGATAGACGAGGAGGCGCCTCGGGCGCGGAAGCGATCGTCCGTTGCGGTTTCGACCCGGTAATATCATGACCCACACTCGGAGTCCAGCCGATACATGAACTCCTTCCGTTGTACGGCCCGACGCGCAGCGCGTACGGGATCCCCCGGAAACCGGCCGAAGCCCGGCTAAACTTCGGCCGACCTTACTCAGAGCCGCCCCGCCGTTTGATTCCGCATCAATGTGAGATTCCCGCAACCGTAGGTCCGCCGATCCGCTCGTCACCTGGTCAGTTCTCTCAAGGCCGCCTTCACGGCGCGGGAGATGGTAAGCTCCTCCCCACCCATGTTGACTACCCTGCTCGCGACCGGTCGAGCATCCTTTTCCTTGTACCCGAGGTTTATCAACGTGGAGACGAGGTCGTCCTCCATAGATCCTGGTGCATCCGAAAGTCCCAAAACCGGGTCCCCTACGGGCAGCACTTGGATTTTCTCCTTGAGGTCCACCAGGATTCTTTGAGCGGATTTTTTGCCGATACCGGGCACTGCCGTCAGACCTGTGACGTCTCCCTGGAGCACCGCTTTCCTGAACCGCTCCGGCGATATACCCGATAGTATGGTCATTGCCAGGCGAGGCCCTATCCCGGAGACTCCGAGCAGCAACTCGAAAAGGCCCTTTTCCGTAAGACTGATGAATCCGTAGAGTTCCAGCGCGTTCTCTCTCATTAATGTGCGAACGTGAAAGAACACCTCTCCATCCTGCGGCAAGGATTCCAGGGTCGATAGCGATACGATCACGTCGTAACCCACCCCGCCCACGTCCAGGATCACTCGATTCACGGTTCTTGCCGTTATCTTTCCTCTAAGAGACGCTATCATCGGTTCTTCCCAAGCGGCCGCGCTATGTGTGAATGGTAAAGGGCCATGGCCAGGGCATCCGCTTCGTCGCTGCGTTTCAGGTCGTTCAGGCCGAGCAGATGAGCGACCATGAAAAGGATTTGATTCTTGTCGGCCCGACCGTACCCCGTGAGCCCCTGTTTTATTTCCATGGGAGAATACTCGAATATGTCCAATCCGTACCGTTCCCCGAGTAGAAGCACGCCTCCGCGCACCTGGCATAGTTTCATCAGACTCTGGGGGTTCACTGCGTGAAAAAGCGACTCTACGACCATCACATCGGGCTGATGCTCACGTATTACTTCATCCAGTCGGCTATAGATCTCCAAGATACGCTTTGATTGAGGCGCGTCCGCAGATGTCTTCACCACGCCGCTCGCAAGTCGGCAAGGCTTGTTACCGACTTTCCGGATGATGCCGTATCCGGTTACCGCGGTACCGGGGTCAACGCCGATAATGATCAATTCGGCTCCCTGTGATCGAGAAATGCGCTCCGACTCGAAGGCGGCCATGCATGCCGTGGACCCTCTTGGTCCGCTAAGGGGCTTACTCTCTTTGCCGGCGCGAAATTCACCTCCGCAGCAAAGCCGCTCGTCCCTACTACGGACGGCGAGTTTCCAAGCCGAGGCATGGTCGGACTCTCCACGGCCGGAAGGTAATGCTCCTTTGCCGTTAATGCAAGTCCTCAATGTGTGGTTGTTGAATAACGCAACCGACTCTCCGCCGGTGGGACAATTGCCCGGTAGTCAACGCATCCGAAAATAGCCCCGGTCCCGAATCGTCCCAGCGCGGGATTTTCTCTTACTCACGGTATCACAATATTAGAGATCCGGATCGGCCCCACGGAATGGTTGCCGTCCCCCATGAACAACCGTATCGGCCTTGTCCGGCCCGATCCAATGATTATGAGGAAGACATGAAGAAGAAAAACATAGTCTTGATAATCCTTGTAGCCACGGCGGGGATGGCAATAGCGGTTTTCTCGGCGATCGGTTTGTCCTCCGGGAAATCCAAGCCGGGCTATTCAACGGCGAAGGTGGTGAGACGAGACCTGGGGGCTACTGTTCAAGCGACCGGAATCGTCAAACCCATGATCGGAGCGGAGGTGAAGGTGGGGTCGCGAACTCCCGGAAAAGTGGTGGAACTGCCGATCAACGTGGGTCAGAAAGTCGCGGCCGACCAAGTCATTGCGAGACTCGAGCAAGAGGACTTGAAAGCTAAGGTAAAATTCCAGCAAGCGCTCCTGGCGGAAGCCGTGGCGGAGTTGGAGCGAGCGGATAGAGACCACGAACGTGAAAAACCTCTTTGGGAAAAGGGAACCGTGTCTAAGCAGCAATTCGACAAGACGGTGTCTCTGTTGGGTATGGCCCGGGCTAGAGCGGACAAATTCCGGGCCGAACTGGATTACCAAAGGGCGCTTCTCTCTTACGCAACGATTACCGCGCCCATAAAGGGCACGGTTGCATCGGTGACCACCATTCAAGGAGAGACTGTTACTACGGGCCTCAATGCCCCAACTTTCATCAAGATCATAGATCTTGATCGGCTGGAGGTGCTCGCCTACGTGGATGAAAACGATATCGGCAAGGTGAGGGTAGGGCAGGAAGCCATCTTCAGCGTAGCGGCCCATTCGGGGGTGGACTTCAAAGGAGTTGTGACGTCCATCTATCCATCGGCCACGATCCAGGACAACGTCGTCTATTACATAACGACCATAAGCGTGGATAACCGGGAAGGCAAGCTGATGCCGGACATGACTTCGAATGTGCTGATCTTCTTGGACAGGCGAAAAGGCGTCCTAACCGTTCCCAACAAAGCCGTACAACGCGAAGGACAAACCAAATACGTGCATGTCGTAGAAGAGAACGGGCCCCGGAGGCGAGACGTTCAAACAGGATGGAAAGACGCCGCTTACACCGAGATATTTGACGGCCTGAGAGACGGAGAATCGATCGTCCTCGGCGAACTTCCTCGGAAATAGGTTTGACGGAGGTATGAGATGATAGACGTGAGAAACCTTTCAAAAGTCTTCCTGAAGGACGGAAGGGAAGTGAGAGTGTTGGAAGATATCTCGCTTAAGATCGACGAAGGCGAATTTGTAGCGGTGATGGCCCCATCCGGCATGGGTAAGAGCACTCTTCTCAATATACTGGGATGTTTGGATAAACCGACGTCCGGTTCGTACAGCCTCGACGAGGTCTCCGTGGAGGGCATGGATGATGATGACCTCTCGAAAATAAGAAACGGCAAGATAGGCTTCGTGTTCCAGTCCTTTCATCTGCTGCCGAGGATGACCGCATGGGAGAACGTTGGCTTGCCGCTCATATACTCGGAAAAAGACACCAACATGAAGGACAAAGCAATTCAAGCATTGACCGTCGTCGGACTAGGGGATCGGGTATATCATCTTCCGACTGAGTTATCCGGGGGACAACAGCAGCGGGTCGCCATAGCCCGGGCACTGATCAACGACCCACGCATAGTCTTTGCCGATGAACCGACGGGCAACCTGGATTCAACTTCGGGACAGGACGTCATGAATATTTTCAAGAAGCTGCATGCTGAGGGTCGAACGCTGGTGGTGGTGACTCACGACATGGATGTGGCCCGTCAGGCGGACCGCATCATCCAAATGAAGGACGGCAGGATTTCAAGCGATACTCCGACGCGCGAGGAGGGAAAATGAAGACCCTCAGAATGGCGAAGCAAGCATTCGGTGCCATGGCGGAGAACAAGAGCAGGACCTTCCTCATGATGCTGGGAGTCATAATAGGTGTGGCCGTTCTCACGGTGATCACCTCGTCCGTCATGGGGGCAAGAAGTTCCGTCATGGAGAAGGTCGAGAAATTCGGGGTGGACCAGATTATGATTCTGGCCGGTGCGGGGCGGAAGCCGGGGGTTCCTCAGCCGGTCCAAACGACGCTCAGGGTTGCGGACGCGGAAGCCATCCTATCCGAAGTCTCCAATGTTAAGGATACTACGCCCCAGCTCAATCGTAGGGACTTCCCGGCCAAACACGGGAACAAGAGCATTTTCGGGTTGCTCCTTTCCGTCATGCCCAATTGGGCCTCCATTTGGAACACCAACGTTACGGCAGGAAGATTTATCTCGGACGACGACGTTGCACGGCTCGCGCGGGTTGCGTTGCTCGGACCCAAAGCCGCATCCGATCTGTTTGAGGGGGAAGACCCGGTCGGAAAGCAGATAATACTGAACAACAATCCCTTTGAAATCATCGGCATCCTGGAAGCCAGAGGGACGTCGCCGACGGGTCTGGATCTTGACAGCCGAGTTCTCATCCCTCTTACCACGGCTCAGAAGAGGGTATTCAATCAAGAGTACCTTTCGGGGATAAAGGTCGTCCTGGCCGACCAAACAGAGATGTCCCGAACGGTCGAGGACATTCGGTCGCTGCTGAGAGAACGGCACAATATTCCGGCCGGGTCGGAGGACGATGTTACCATAGTAACCCCTACCCAGGTGATGGCCGTCGCTTCGAGCGTTTCTACCACCTTCAACCTTTTCTTGGTATTGATTTCCGGTATAGCGTTGGTCGTGGGAGCGATAGTAATAGCGAACATCATGTTCATTGCGGTGAATGAACGAAAGGGGGAGATAGGTATTAGGCGGGCCGTAGGTGCCCGCAAGAACGACATTCTTTTGCAGTTCCTCGTAGAATCCGTCAGCATTGCCGCACTGGGAGGCGTAATCGGGATAGGTCTAGGTCTGCTCGGTCTCAAGGCTGCGGTATTTTTCATGAAAATTCCTACCGCCGTGATGTGGCAGGCCATGCCGGTAGCCCTCATAAGCTCGATCATCGTGGGGCTTCTGGCGGGGATCCAACCTGCACGCACCGCCGCGGCGCTTAACCCCATAGAGGCGCTTAAGTAAACGGCCATGAATATGCGCTATTTCCGGGGCATAGGCATCGCGATAAAGTCTCTGATTTCCCACCCCCTGAGGGTTGCCTTGGCCCTTGTCGCCGTTATGATCGGCGTCGGGTCGGTTATCGTGATGGTGGGCATCGGCAAAGGGGCCGAGGCCCAAGTGCGCGGAAAGATTGAAGGCATGGGTACGAACCTTCTCGTGGTGGCCGCCGGTCAATCCAGGGCGGTCAAGGGCAAGGCCGGCGTCCTGGGAATCGTTACAACGTTGACCCTCAAAGATTCGGCGGCGATCACCGATGAATGCCCTTTCGCGCGTCGCGTCGCCCCAGCGTATTCGAAGAAGATGCCCGCCAAGTACGAAAACGTCAGCTACAGTACCAAAATCGTCGGCACGGTTCCTTCCATTCGACAAATCAGAAATATCGGCTTGGAATCCGGGTCCTTTTTCGATGAGGACGAAAACAGATTGATGGCCCCGGTGGCCGTGGTCGGTCACACGGTAATCCGGAATCTGTTTTATGGAAAGGATCCGGTGGGTGAAAGCATCCGCATAGGCAAGGTGCTGTTCAAGGTGGTCGGAGTAACCGTCCCAAAGGGCGACATCCAGGGCGAAGACGAGGACGATCAAGTGTTCGTTCCCTTTCGTACCGCGGTCAACAAGCTGATGAACGTCACGCATCTCAGCCACATATATGTGGAAACCCGCGACTTCGCAGATCTTGAGTCGGCCCGGTACGGCATTCGCACTTTGTTGAGAGAGCGGCACAGATTGGGCGATGTTAAAGAAGACGATTTCACCATACAGAGCCAAGCGGATGTGATCGAAGCCGCCGGCTCCATCGCCCGCACCTTCAGCCTCCTGATCGCCGGTATTGCGTTTGTTGCGTTGTTGATCGGAGGCGTGGGGATACTCGGCGTCATGCTCCTCTCCATCCGAGAAAGAGTCGTCGAAATCGGGATACGGCGCGCGGTCGGAGCGCGGCGCAGAGACATACTCATTCAATTCCTTGTGGAGTCTTCTTTCTTGGGATTTACCGGCGGCGGGCTTGGGATAGTCGCCGGATCTCTAATTACGGCAGCCATTAAGGCCGTCTCCGGGATGCCCATTGCTCCCGCGACCGAGTTCGTCATCCCGGCTCTAGCATTCTCCGTCATGATCGGAATGGCGTCCGGAATCTACCCTGCTTGGAAAGCCGCTTGTCTCGATCCGATCGAGGCACTGAATACCCAGAGTTGAACCGCTTCTCCCATGTAATTCGAATCGTAGCCCGGGCCAACGACTGGATCCGATTCAAACGGTCGTCAAGTATCCCACCCTGGGCCGCCGGCCCGGCCGCTAGTTCGTAAGAAATTCCATCAGATTCTTGTTGACGGGGGCGGCCACCCGGTCGTATACATATACCGAGTATATGTATTACAGGGAGAATCCGTCATGCCGCTGTGCGGAAAAGACCACGTGAAGGTGATCGACAGAATCAGTCGAGTCGAAGGACAGGTTCGAGGGCTTCGAAAGATGGTCGAGGAGGACAGGGACTGTTTCGAGGTGCTTAAGCAAATTGCCGCGGCAGCCGGGGCCTTGAGATCCATCGGGATGGTTCTTCTCGAAGACCACTTGAGAGGGTGCGTGTCGGACGCCATACGAAGCAAGACCAATGAGGACGAGCTTATTCATCAGGTTATCGAAGTATTTATGAAGTTCACCAAATAAGGAACTTAAATGATAGGACGATTCGCCAACCTAGGAGTTTATCGCGAACTGGCGACATCCGGAGATGTTTATCGAATAGTGCTGGGCGGTCTACTCGGCCTTACGGGCTACCTGTTGGACGATGGAAAAGGTCCCTTGGCGGCGTGGGCCGAGGCTCTCATCATTGCCTCTCTTGCCGTCAACGGATTGCCCATCGTTTGGGGCGCGGTCGTCGGGTTGTTTCAACGCAAGGTGAACGTAGACGAGCTTGTCGCTCTGGCGATCATTGCCTCCGTTTTGAGCGGCGACCTCTTGACCGCGGTTGCAGTCAGTTTCGTGATGGTGCTGGGGTCCTTGATGGAACAGGTCACCACCGGTGCGGCCCATAAGGCCATAAAGTCTCTCATGAGCATCCATCCGGAAACGGCCGTCGTCATTGTTGACGGAAAGGAAATAGCAACCGGAGCCGCCGATGTCCACGTTGGGGACTTGCTGCTCGTAAAGCCCGGTGATCGCATACCGGTGGACGGGATAGTCAAAAAGGGGCTAACGGCTGTCGATGAGTCTTCCATGACGGGGGAGCCCATCCCTCAGCAGAAGACCATAGGTGACGCAGTGTTTGCCGGTACGCTCAATCAAACCGGCGTAGTTGAAATCGAGGCGAAATCGGTCGGTGAAGACACCACGTTGGGAAAGGTCATCAGGTTGGTCACTGCCGCGGAAGAATACAAACCCAGGGCCGTCCGATTGATTGATCGTTACGCAACGTGGTTCACGCCGACGATCCTAATGTGCGCCGGACTGGCTTGGTTACTCACGGGAGAATCAGGACGCGCCGTAACGGTCCTCATAGTCGGTT
The DNA here is from genome assembly GCA_043799015.1 of Pseudomonadota bacterium. Lineage (GTDB taxonomy): Bacteria > Desulfobacterota > Desulfomonilia > Desulfomonilales > Desulfomonilaceae > JAZDOF01. The sequence goes on from JAZDOF010000660.1 coordinate 8,561, forward strand.
GTCCCTGCGCACTCATACTGGCCGCGCCCACGGCCGTTGTGGCCGCGATAGGCCGCGCGGCCAAGGCGGGTATACTCGTAAAAGGGGGGCGGTTCCTGGAAGAAGCCGGCCGAGCGAATGTGGTCCTGTTCGACAAGACCGGCACTTTGACCAAGGGTGAACCTCGGGTTACCACGATTCTCTCCGCGGAGGGGATCAATCCGACGGACGTGCTGGCCGGGGCCGCGTCCGTGGAGCGGAACAGCACCCATCCGTTGGCGCGCGCGGTTCTCAAAGCGGCCCACTACGCGGGAGTTACTTTGTTCAAGGCGGAAGATGCCGAAGCGGAAATCGGACTCGGAGTGAGGGCCTGCGTCAACGGCAGAACGGTGGATGTGGGAAGCGCGGAAATGTGCGGCGGGGGCATGAGCTTGTCTTCAGACATGCGACGACAGGTCGAGCAGTTGATGGAAAGCGGGATGACCCCGTTGGTGGTGCGTGAAGACCGCCGGGTGATCGGGGTCCTGGGGGTCTCGGATCCTGTGCGCCCGACTGCCGGAGAAATGGTAAAGAAACTGAAAAGCCTGAGAATGGAGTGCATCGGCATGGTATCGGGAGATCATGAAAAGTCCACCCGCCTCGTGGCGGAGGAGATCGGCTTAACCGACGCTTGGTCCGATCGGAAACCCCAGGACAAACTCCAAGTGATTAGGGAGTTCCAGGATAAGGGCTGGACCGTGGTATTTGTAGGCGACGGCATCAATGACGCCCCGGCCCTGGCAACCGCCAACGTGGGGGTGGCCATGGGCGCGGCCGGCACGGATGTGGCGTTGGAAACGGCCGACGTGGCGCTCATGAACGATGATATTGCCAAAATTCCTTTTCTAATATTCCTGGGAAGGAAGACGATTCTGACGATCAAATGGAACGTGGCGTTCGGATTGGTCTTTAACGCTGTGGCCGTATTGGCCGGAGGTTGGGGACTTCTTTCCCCGATCATGGGGGCAATCGTTCACAACATCGGGTCGGTGCTCGTCGTGTTATCCTCCGCTCGGCTCGCGTTCATTGCCGAGCCGAAGGCTTAGTACTGGATTTCATGTGCCTTACATTAATTCGAGCCCTGCCGACGGCCTCGTACGGGCCACCAGCCGCGGCCCTTGGGTTCGAAGAAGCCATTTTGGGGATGCGTGCAAATTTACGAAACGATATTGAATGATTAGGGTTTCTTGGGCTCGGGAGGCACTTTGTCTCCCTCCTCCTTGGCTCCCGTGGTGGCCGCATGGGACCTAATGTCGTTGCGCAAGCGCTTCGACAACTCTCCGATGCCGCGATTCAGTGCGGCTATTATTTCGGGGGGTTCCGATTTCCCGCATGGGGTCTCGATGCGATAGCGCCGTTTCAAAAGGGTTTGGTCCTCGCCCCTTGGGGCCTCAAAATCAACAAGGGCTATTTCGACCTCCAGGATTGCCTTGGCCTTGCCCTCATTTACCGCACCCCTCATATCGAGGATCTTCCCTTCCAAAGCATACCGGTAAGGCGAATTGGTGAATTGACCGATGGTCTCCTTGAATAAACCCGCATTCCTTATGTCCCGCTCTATAAGGTCCGTTATCATATTTGCAGGGTTGTCGGACCACCGATGGTAGGTCAACGCTTCGTTTTTGCCGCCGGCCCCGTCCACCACCAGGTACTGGAGATCAAGCAGAGGGCTGAAGAGAAAACGATACACCATGAGTGTGCCCGGCATGGCCGAGGCGCTTTCCTTCGACGGACCAGGATAGGACAGGGAATGATATACGACGGCATCCTTAAGGGTCACCGAGCAAGCGGCGACACAGCAGGTCATCAGTCCCGCGAAAACGACCAACAGAAAGCGCCGAGTATGGGAATTCGGCGAATTGCGGGCCGTCATCTCTTTCGTTAGCCGAAGAATCATGGGCGTACTTTAGAATCCGTTAGAGACCGATCAAGGTCCGAATAAGCCGCACACTCTCGGCAGTTATCGGGGTCACGGCTTTTTCTTCGGCTTTTCCTCCGGTGGCCCGAAAATGAAGCTCGAAGGCTTATTCCGAATTATTCTGGTAAATTCTATAAGATTGTCGGCGCTCCGGTCAAGTTTTTGGCTCAATAGATTGAGATTCTGATCACTACGCCTAACAAATCTATCCACGTTCCTCGTGGTGGTTATGATTTCCTGCAAGAAGTCGTTCGTATTGTCAAGCACCTTGGAGACCTTTTTTGTAGGCTGGATCTTCTCCATGGATTCATTTACCCGCCTGGCGGCGCTTTTTATCTCGTTAACCGTCTCGGCCGCGTCGACCCCTATCCGTCCTACTCGTGGATCGGCAAGCATGGCGTCAAGCCTGGCCGTGACATTGAGGAGGTTATTCGATATGGCGACCAAGTCCACCGCGTTGACTTTACGAAACACGTTATCAAGCGCGTTTCCGATTTCTCTCATGTCCGAGGGATATGTTGCGATTACCCGGTGCTTCGGTTGAAATTCGAGCCGTGGGGGATCGTGGCGTTCGCTTCCGGCAAAGCGATCCATCTCAAGATACTTCTGGCCGGTAAGACCCAGAAGGGTGATTTTGACTCCCATGTCTTCAGAGACTCGAAATTTCTCGTCCAGGCTCATCACAACCTCGATGAGCTTGAAATCAGGGGCCATTCGGACGGCGGACACCCGCCCTACGGTGACGCCCCTGAATTTCACCGGACTGTCCCTCTCCAACCCTTGGACACTTTCGGCAAAATAGGCCGCGACCGTTTGGGTACTCTCGAAGATACGAGAAGCCCCGAGCCAAATCAATATGGAGGCCCCCAGAAAGAAGCCCACCACTACGAAGAGTCCTATCTTGAATCGGTTAACATTGCCGGCCATGTTACTCCTCGGCCCATAACCATCGGCGGCGCTGGATGCCGCTCCAACCATTCACCGGGAACGACTCTTGAATCCGAAAAGACCAAACCACGAAGTCACCAAGACACCAAGAAGGAGTTGACATGATACATGAACGCCTGCTGCCCCTCAATCGGCGTCCGACCTCGAATCCGGAAGCCGGATCGGCCGGAAGGTTTCTGAAGATTATTGACCTTTGATTTCTTTGTGCCTTCGTGTCTTCGTGATGAACGATTACAAGAAAAGATCCTATGGACGGCCCGTTCGATCATTTCGTAGGCGGCCTTCGACCGAAAAAATCCAGGACCCTCGGGTCTTGCGACGTGCGCGCCAAATCCAGAGGCGGTCCGTCGGCTATGATTGTCTTTTCGTCCGGGTCGAGCATGATTGCCCTGTGGGATATGGCAAATATGCTCGCGGGTTCGTGTGTGACCACCACCATAGTGGTTCCCAAGCTCCTGTTTATCTTGAGTATGGTCGAGTCGAGTTGAGCCGCGGTTACGGGGTCCAACCCCGCGGAAGGTTCATCAAAGAAAAGGATCTTGGGATCCAATGCGATGGCCCTCGCCAACGCAGCCCGCTTGCGCATCCCTCCACTAACTTCGGAGGGAAGGTACCCGGCGTACCCGGCCAGGCCGACCTGGTCGAGTTTCATGGTAACCAACCGGACGATGGTCCGCTCCGAGAGTTTTGTGTGGAGCCGTAGCGGGACCGCCACATTTTCGGCCAAAGTCATGGAAGTGAACAGCGCGCCGGATTGGAACAGTACCCCGATCTTGCGCAACACGTTCACGGATCCCCCCAATGTCAGAGGCAACACGCGATCGCCGTCGATGATCACTTCACCCTTGAGAGGTTCCAAGAGCCCGGTCATGACTTTGAAAAGGGTTGTCTTGCCACAACCCGATCGGCCGAGCACGGACACTATTTCCGACGTAGCCACCTCGAAAGACACGTCCTGGAGAATGGGTTCGGCTCCGTAAGCTACGGTGATTCCTCGGACCGAAATGATGCTCGTGGCGGAAGACTCAGCAAGCGATGCGCGCACTTCAGGCTCCGTTCACAACAAACGAAGGTAGTGAAAGAGCATCGCAAATACAGCATCCGTCACGGTAAGGACGAATACGCACATAACCACGGCGGCCGTAGTCGCTTTCCCCACTTTTTCCGCGCCCCCCTTCACCTGAAAGCCGCAAAAGCAACCGATGGACGCGGCTTCGATGCCGAAAACAAAGCTTTTGATCAATCCTTTGATCACATCACTGACTTCCAGTACACGTTGGGCTTGGTTGAAATAGGTTATCGGGGTCAAGTCAAGGGATAGGGCGCCCACCACGCATCCGCCGATTATGCCTGCGGCATCCGCAAACAGAGTCAGACAGGGAAGCACGAACCCCACCGCGAAGATCCTGGGCAGCACCAGGTAACTAATGGGATCCACCGCCATGAGCCGCAAGGCATCCACCTCTTCCGTGACCTGCATGGTCCCGATTTCCGCGGCAAATGCCGCACCGGATCGCCCGGTGACGATGAGCGCGGTGATAAGCGGGCCCATTTCAAGGCATATTGCAACGCTGACCAGGTCTGCAACGAAGAGCGTCGCCCCGAATTTGCGAAGCTGAATTGCTGCTTGAAAAGCGAGGATCGCGCCCTGGAGGAAACTGAGAAGCACTACGATAGGCACCGCGTCGCTCCCGCTCTTTTCCATGAGTCGCCATACGTTGTCCCATCGAGCCCGTTTCGGATGACGGATATCCCGCGCCATGGCCGCCGCGGTATTCCCCACGAACGTAATCATGGTGCGCGCGGTTTCCAAGAAACCTATTGTACCATCCCCAACCTGAGTGAGCAAATTGGGGGACGAACGAGGCCGAATTACGGCGGCAGGCCCTGTTTTATCAAAACCGGCCAATTCGAGTAGTTTGTGAGTCGGCCCTGCCGCGTTGGCCGTTTCCAAAGTGTTGTTCATTTCCTTGCAGCGGGCCCGGGCTTCCATGAGCACCGCGGCCCCCGCACTGTCAAGGTATTCCACCTCCTGCAGGTCCACGACCACATTCTTG
>JAZDOF010000675.1:0-2653 GCA_043799015.1 Pseudomonadota bacterium
GTCGTCGCGTTCCAGGTAATCCTCTCTGGAATGGGCTCCGCGGCTTTCTTTACGGGCCAAGGCCCCCGTTACGATGGTTTCAGCCAACCCCAACAGGCCCTCCAATTCCATGGCCTCCGTCAAGTCGGTGTTGTACGCCGAACCCCGGTCGTCTATGACTGTGCTTCCATAACGATCCTTGAGTTCCCTCAGTGCGTCGAGAGCGGAAATCAAGTCGTCTTCGGTCCTGAATACCGAACACTTGTCCGTCATCAGTTCCTGCATTTCCCGGCGAATTACGTGAACTCGCTCCCCTTTTTTTCGATTCTTCAGGTTGTTGATTCGGTCACGGACTTGATCGACGGTGTCGGGCGCGGAATCGATCCAGTCCAGCCGCGCCAGATTTTCCAGGATATTCCGACCCGCTCGGCGGCCGAACACCACGAGATCAACCAAAGAGTTGCATCCGAGCCGGTTGGCCCCGTGTACGGAAATGCATGCGCACTCGCCGGCCGCGTATAAGCCTGACACAGGGTTGCCGTCCTTGTCCAACACCTGACCGTCAACCGTGGTAGGTATGCCTCCCATCATGTAGTGGCACGTGGGGTTCACGGGTATTGGGGCTTCGGCCGTATCTATGCCCAAATAGATCCTTACGAAAGACGAAATGTCCGAGAGTTTCTCCTGGATTTTTTCTTTGCCCAGATGGGTAAGATCCAGATGAACGTAGTCCTTGCCGTCTATTCCTCGGCCGTTTCTGATTTCGGTAATGATGGCTCTTGATACGATATCCCGCGGCGCGAGGTCTTTTATGGTATGCGCGTAGTCTTCCATGAAACGGCGCCCTTCGGCGTTCCTGAGAATGCCTCCTTCGCCCCGGGCCGCTTCACTGATCAGCACCCCCAGACCGTAGATACCCGTCGGATGGAATTGAACGAACTCCATGTCTTCCAGAGGCACGCCTCTTTTGTACGCCAGGTACACCCCGTCACCCGTATTGGCGTGGCAATTTGACGTGGTCTTGAATACTTTCCCGAAGCCGCCCGTCGCCAAGAGAACCGCTCGGGCCCGAATCTCGTGAACCTCTCCCGTGGCCATTTCGTAGAGCACTACACCCGAACAACGACCGTGTTCCAACAGGAGATCCACGAGGTTGAATTCGGAATAAACACGGACGCCCGCCCGGACCGCTTCTCCGTACAGGGTGTCAAGGATCACCCGACCGGTCCGATCCGCCGCGTAACAGGCCCGCTTCACCGGTCCTTCGCCAAAGTTGCGGGTGTGGCCCCCGAACGCGCGCTGCGCTATCTTCCCTTCCACGGTACGGTTGAAGGGTACGCCCATGTGTTCAAGCTCGTATATGGCCCTGACGGCATCCTTGGCCAAAACTTCCGCGGCGTCCTGGTCCGTCAAGTAGTCACCGCCTTTGACGGTGTCGTACATGTGCCATTCCCAGGAGTCCGGTTCTTCGTTCCCCAGGGCCGCGCCTATGCCGCCTTGGGCCGCGCCCGAATGGGACCGCGTGGGATAGACCTTGCTCACCACCGCTACATCCGCTCCGTCCCCTATTGCCTGAGCGGCCCTTAGACCGGCCAAGCCGGAGCCCACAATCACGACGTCGTGCTTGAGATTCATTATTTCGTCGTCCGGCCTCCTTTAGTCTGAAGATCCACGGTCGCGATCCCCATAGTGATCGAAGCCCCACGTCGGGTCAAGCTTGGATGGCCATCCCAAATACGAGGAGACCGCCTCAACAAAACCTGCCGCCTTAGCTAGTACTGTAGCCGCCTTTTCTTTGGTGCATGGTCCTTCTATGCGGTAATCCGAGACCTGTCGCAGCTCAAAGGCTTTGTGGAAGTCTTTGGAGAGTTGTCTAGGCAGCTTTCCCGTCAAAACGAATTCCGTATCAAAAAGGCTGATGACGCCGACATGCTTCGAGGGCGCTTTTCCTATAGTTTGGAGCAATGCGAGTGCGGCGTAAAACATTGCATAGTAGGATCGGTTGACAATGCTGAGGGTGCTGCGGTTGCCCTCCATAAGAAACGCTGCATCTTCCAAAGCCGTGCGCGCTTGTTCCAACCGGCCGGTGACCAACGCCTCGGCTCTCTCTTCTTTCATGCCGTCATCCCATCTTGCGTCACAGCGATGCCAAGGAGGGACCGATTGCGTACCGATTCCGCCCACTCTTCTTCGGAGAAAACGATCGGGACGATAACGATCCCGGATTCAAGACCCGCTTCCCATGCACAATTACCGACATAGTCGCGCACGTGGTCCTCCGGCCGGCCCTTCACTACGACAATCACGTCCATATCGGAGAACTCATCAGCGTCACCCCTGGCACGAGACCCGAAAAGGATCACTTCGGATACATCCAGGACCTTCCTTAACATTGTCTTGAATTTTTCAAGGACCTCCTTGTCCGACGAGGTCATCCCGTTTCCTCCTTTTCAGCCCTTCCCAAGCGACACCGCAATCCTCAACAAACAACATTATACCTGTTTTGAATCGTGATGCCGGCAGTAAAACGAATGCGATTTCGCCACCGTCCATATTGCGTTGGAGCGCCTGCAACAGTAGTATGGAAGAGCAGCTTTTCATTTCAGTTAGGTCGACGATCCGCAACTTTCGCATCCGGCAGGAGACCGCCATGGGTATATGGGACATGATCAAG
>JAZDOF010000687.1:0-2651 GCA_043799015.1 Pseudomonadota bacterium
TGTTGTGGGGCAGGCTTCCACGCATGGCGCAGGATCGCACCCAAGACACAATTGGGCTTCGTATCCCGTGCTCAAACCGCCCGCGGACCGTATCCGTATACCGCATCGGTGCCAGGACAGGCTGCGATGGACCAGCCTCGCGCAGGCCAATGAACAGGAATAGCACCCGATACACCGTTCCATTCTCGCTGCACGCAGGAGCTTCATGTAACGTCACCCCCAGGGACTACTCGATGATAACCGTTGTTTCGGTCGGCTGTCGAGGGGCTTGTGAGCGGGGAAGGCTCGCCGCGCGCGACCGCCGCAGGTAGTGTGCGACGTATGGTGTACTCCCGTGAGCGACCTATTCCCCAAGCTCGCGGTCGCAGCGTCGAGCTTCGACACATGCCCGGCGCAATGAATCCGGTACATCCGTTTGAAGTCCAGCGGTGCAAAAATCGGCCAACCGCTTGACCGCGGACATGCATTCCTTCTGCCGAGTGAGCTTCGAATACGGCTGGGTTTCATCATAATCCATGCCGTCGAGATAGCGGATCCAAGTCTCGATATTTCGTTTGGGAACCAGTATGACTATTCGTTCGCCGGTCGTCCGCTCCTGTTGGCCGCTGTCGCCGAGGGACGATTCCAATTGGCGAATGCGTTCCTCGACCGAGAAGTTGTCCGCGTCGATGACGACGACAAGGCAAAGATTGATGTGGCTTGATTTCGCGCGGAAGGCTTTGATTTCCTTGGCAAAATGTTCGAGCACGAACTGGGCGCCGCTTCCTCGACCTCCAGCGGACCGCCAGACGGTGACGGTACGAGTGTTCGCCCTTCCTGTCCGTTTCAGGAACCGGTACACAAATACTTCTTGCTGCAGGTCTTCGCAGAGGATCACCGTCCGTACGCGACGTTTACCCATAAATCCAACCTCTTGCAACAAGCTCGGAAAAGGGGAGTCCCGTCCCCGTCTCATCTACGATGGGCCGAACTCGAACGGGCCCTTCGCCGTCTCTTTCAAACCAATGTCCGGCCGATCCGGCGAGATAGTTTATCAACTTGGGGTGGTGGGAAATGATCAGGGCCTGCCGTCCGACGTCGATGCATAGGTCGTGCAGCGACCTGAGCCAGGGCTCGATCTCCGGCAAGGCCAGGAAGTTCTCAGGCTCGTCGATGCAGACCACGCCTCCATCATCTCCGCCATCGGCCGGGCTGCAATGTAGCAGTGTGTAGAGACCCATCAGAGCCTTTTGGCCATCGGACAACCGATCGAAACGGTACGCATGCGTCTCTCCGGAAGCGGTTTTGCTTGAAAACAGTGCTTCGAGAACCCTATGGACTTCACCGGCCTTTCTAATCTTGAACGAATCGAATCCGTCGATCACGCCGCGCAGCTCGCGTGTAAGCTCGAAGACCTTTCCCTGATGCTCCTGGGAGAGAAAGCGGTACCACGATGCGAAATCCTCCATGGTGATCTTGGGCCTGTCGACTTCTTCCGCGCTTTCGCCGGACATCAGATAGGGGTTGATGCGAACGATAAGCAGACTATGAACGGTGTTTCTGAACCAAGCCGGCTTCTTATTGTCGGGCCCTGATTCAAGGACGGCAAGACCGGACCTCGACCAATCGAAGGAATACTTGGGACCTTGTGAATGGTCGTCCCTGTAAAGTTGCGCCTTACCTTCAACGGATTCGAAAAGGGGTTCTCCGTTAAACAGGAGCTTTTCCTTGAGCACCCGGGCACGGTTCCGCTCGCGTTCGTGCTCCACAACAAGCGAATACTTGTATGTGCCCCCGTTGCCATCGATTTCCAGTTCGAAGGTTTGAGCGGCCGCCGTCTGCCAACGACAGAGATCACGCTCCGGGAAGATCTCGTTGACCTTGCCTTCCCCGTCGATGAATTGCTGGAGCTTGGAAAGAAGGTCGAAGACCGATGACTTCCCGGACCCGTTGGGTCCCAGCAGCACACTGAAAGGGCCGGGTGAAAACTCGAAATTCACCAGGCATCGGAAATTGTCCGCGTAGATTCTCTTTATCATGTCCATTCCACCCGTTTTTCAAGGCCGATCATCCCAATTCATCGCCACAATCCGCCGGTTCGGCATTCAAGTCCGGCTGCTCGGCCGACCCTGGAACGGCAAAAAACATGCGCCCCTGTTCATGATATGTTCGCCGAAGGGCTTCTTTCCTCGGCACGGCTGAAGCCGGCCGACGACGCGTCAAAACGATCCGCCGCTATGCTTATTGGTGGCGGTATCGGATACCGCTACCTTGTGACGTTGGTCCCTACACTGTCAAGGGCGTTCCATGGATCGAATCGACTGGAGGGGTGTCACGGCGATTATGGCACGGCGCAGGCAAGAGCAGGAGAACTCAGGCGAATCTCCCGAGTTGATGGAACGGTCCTTTAGATGAATGGTTCGGGGTTGCGGCAATAACGGAAGCTGGTCAAGTGCATTGATGCGGAGAGATGTCATGAATTCGGAAAAACCTCAAATACCCAAGGGGTTCATCAAAGCCTTCTGCAGACGGCATCATATTACTAAGTTGGCGATCTTCGGGTCTTATTTACGGCAGGACTTCGGACCGCAAAGCGACATCGACTTCCTTGTGGAGTTTGATCGAGAAAACATACCTGGCCTATTGGATGTAGCCGGTATGGAGATCGAACT
>JAZDOF010000689.1:0-2634 GCA_043799015.1 Pseudomonadota bacterium
TGAAGGGGGGCTACGTCTCGGCCGCCCAGTCCCGCGACGAAAGACGAAAACAAGGGGTGCCGGCCGCCGTCGAAGAGCGCGGCCTTTAGGTCGGTCGCCAAGGCCCCTCGGTACCCGTAACTCACGTCCTTTTCAAAGACGATGACACCCTCCACGCGGTCGAGCGCGTTCACGAGGGCCTTTGACGGGAACGGCCGGTATGCTCGAACGGCGATCACCCCCGCCTTGACCCCTTGTTGCCGCAGGGAATCCGCTGCAACGGAGCATTCCGAGGCAAGAGACCCCATGCTCACAAGGGCATATTGTGCGTCGTCCATACGATAGGCGGACAAGAGGCCGCCCCAGTCGCGCCCAAAGGCCGAGGTGAATTCCCGGGCCGTCTCCTCGATGGTGTCCAGGCAGGTCAGTAGGTCTTGCTGCAAACGATATCGTATATCCATGTATCCGGGGCGAAGGTCCCCGGCCGGGTCGGTCCTGGGGTCGCTGAGAATGAGAGGATTGAGGTTTAGGAAGTCGCCTTCGTCGAGAATGCCGCCGCCGTTGAGAGGTTTCAAGAAACGATCCACATCCTCTTGCGTCGGCGTGTCCACCGGGGTGCTCAAATGGGAAAGCACGAATCCGTCGTAGCACACCATCACCGGCAGCGAGGCTTTCTCAGCGATGGAATAGGCTTGGATGACGGTGTCCAGTACTTCCTGGCTGTTGCGGCAGTATATCTGTATCCATCCCGTATCTCTCTGGGAGATGGAGTCCTGCTGATCGTTGAGAATTGTCCAAGGAGCGCCCACTCCGCGATTAACGCAAGCCATGACCACGGGGACTCGGCTCCCTGCGGCCCAGTGCAGCATCTCGTGCATGTACAAAAGGCCGTTGGCGCTGGTGGCCGTGAAGACCCTCGCACCCACCTGAGACGCGGCAATCACCGAGGCCATGGCTGAGTGTTCGCTTTCAACGGTGAGATACTCGGCGGTCAGTTCTCCCCGCTCCACCATTGCGGCAAGCTCCTCGGTAACGGGAGTCTGGGGTGTTATGGGATACGCGGCCACGACTTGGACCCGACAAAGACCTGCTGCAAGGGCCGCAGCTTCGTTGGCCGTAATGATTCGAATATCGCTCATATCCTGTTCCTTGCCGTCCGGCTCCGAATAATGGATCGGAGGCGTACACGGCTGAAGATTACGCTCGTTCTCTACATAAGGGCGGGAAATCAGGAAGCCGTCTCATCCGACCCGGACCGCCCCTCGACCATGGTGATCGCTTTTCTGGGGCACTCCTGCGCGCAGATGCCGCATCCCTTGCAGTATTCGAGGTCTATTTCCAGCGGAAATTCCCTTGAAATGACGCCGTCGGGGCAATAGAGCCAGCAATAGAGGCATGTCTCCTTGCCCGAGCATTTTTCTTGGTCGATGACGGGGGTGTGGGAACGCCAATCGCCTGTTCGACCGGCCTCACCCGGGGCCGGCTTTGATTTCGCTTGAAGGGTCTCTTTGATTCTGTCTGCCATGAAGTCTCACTCCAGGTGACTATGACCGGTGCTGAAAACTTCGTCTTTTTCGTGTACTCACACTCCGCCCCTGTCCAAGTCCGGAAAGGGAGCAAAGGCAAGGAATTTTCGGCATCGGTATAAATCCCGAGAAAAATATTGGTTCGCGGGTGGATCGCGGTCTTTCCGCCCTCCGGCGGTCGTCCTGAAAAACTAAAGTCCAGGATCGGCCGGCCAATTACATTAGGATGTCCATCACCTGATGCCCGCGGAAGCGGCTTGAACCGCATATCGGTATACGCGGCTGCTCTCGAATGCCAGACTCAAGGCGGTCATGTTTCGTTCCAACGCCTTTCCGCCGAATTTGTGCTCGATTGCGGCACGCACGTGTTCGATGCCCACAGCGTCCCAGGCGGCGAGCACCGGGCCGAGTATGGCCGTGGAAATAAGCACGTTTCCTTCTACGATCAATCCCGCGGCCTCGGATGCGTGGAAGGCGTCGGACAAGGATAGCGTGAACGGCCCGAAGAGCCCGAGTTCCTCGGGGCTCAGTGTGCTGTTGACGACTAGTATGCCGCCCTCTTTTAGATTGGCCGTAACATTGACCATTTCAAGTAGGTTATCGTCCAAAACCACGGCTATATCCGGCGATACGACGTTCGCGTAAGTCCTGATCGGGTCTGAAGACACCCTAGTGTGTACGCTCACCGGTGCCCCTCGACGCTCCGAAAAATAGGTGGGCTTGGCGCTCACTCCTTTGAATCCGGCGTAGTAGGCCGCTTCAGTGAGTAGTTTTGCGGCGGTAACGGCGCCTTGTCCGCCTCGGCCATGCCAGACTATTTCGTAAGTTCCGTTCATTGTTTATGCTGGTCCTTTTCGATGCCAAATCCGGAGATTGTATTCAGGCCGGGCAGGTACGTCAATGGGCGCGAACCGCCGAGACCATGAAGCCGGTGCGGACCACGAAACGTGGGTCGTCAATCGCCGGTTCCCGTGGTATCTGTTTCATAAAGGGACGCCGGCGTACCGCCGACTGAAAGGAACTTGATCATAGGAAGATAGGGCCGCTGGAAGTCGAGGGAAATGTCTTTCTGGCCCCGATGGCCGGCATCACGGACCCCCCGTTCAGGAAGGTCGTCCGACAGTTCGGA
>JAZDOF010000702.1:0-3832 GCA_043799015.1 Pseudomonadota bacterium
GGGCGTTCCGTTTAGGGGAGTGGTAGACAAGGTGGAGGCGTCGATCGACCCGTCGTCGCAAACAAAGAAGGTTTACGTGCTCATCAACAACGAGGATGGACGACTGGAATCGGGAATGTTGGGCCATGCGGCATTCGATATTTCGGGTCGTCGTTCTCCGTAAGAAGAACTGATTCTTCATGGAAACAGCAATTCGTTTCCTCTGCATCATTCCGCTTCTGTTCTCATTGGGCTCGTGCCGATCATTGGGCGTCGATGTGTTTGGTTTGACCGATCCGGTACGTTCGGCGCGGGCTAGATCCGCCGCGACACTCTCCGAGCATCGTATCAAGCCGGCGACGCTTGTGACCGGCAAACAATCGCTCACCCTGGAGGACTGTAGGTCGCTCGCTCTGTCAAGAAATCCGGACATGCATGCGGCACGCGCTGAGGAAATGATCAAAACCGCAATCGAGCGGGGTAACCGCACGAAGCTTCTCCCCCATCTATTGTTCTCCGGTGAGTTGAGCCTGCGCGACAATTACGGTTACTCCTTCAGCGATGTACTTGGCCAAGAGGGACTCACCCCCGATCCGACATCCGCATCCGGCGGCACGGGTGTTACGAACTTCTCCGCGGGTCACGAGCGCAGCACTTGGCGTTACGCGGTCGAAGCGAACTGGAGCCCCACCGATGCGGCCCTTGCATACTACCTGGCCCGGAACAGCGGGAATGACCGCACAAAGGCACGGTTTCTGCGGGTGAGAGTAGGCCAGAAGCTAATTGCGACGGTGGATGCGGCCTTCTTCAGACTGCTGAGCCTGCAACACCGCCGGCCTCTTGCTGCACGGCTGGCAGCGCTGCGTGACGGTGTGCGGGAACGTACGGAAACGTTGGCTCGAAGCCGGATGAAAACCCCCGAAGACGAATATCGATCCGGGCAACGAGCACTCAGAGCCGCGCGGCTCCTTTCATCGATCGCTGAGGAGATGGACAAACAGCGCAATACGCTGGCCTCGTCGCTTTTCTTGTCCCCTGATCAATCGGTTGACGGAGGCTTGATCGCGGAGGGCGCAATTGCAGTGCCGTCTTTTCGCGACGAGATCCCCTCTATGGAGATGCAGGCGATACAAAATAGGCCGGAATGTCTGGAAGCAGGACTAAACCGGGCCAATGCGCTCAACGACGTGAAGCGAACCGTTGTGAAGTATTTCCCAAAACTGGTGGGGTTCTGGCGGTACTCACGGGACAAGGACCGGTACCTATACAATAAGGATTGGAAAGATGTGGGGGTTCGCATTCACTATGATCTTGCCGAGGTATTGACCAACTGGGAAGAGGCGCCGGGGGCCGGGTCCGCCGCAGAAAAAGCCGACCTAACCGGAGCCGCGGTCGTTATCGGTATCACGGCACAGGTGCGTTCGGCCGCGCTTTCCTATTTTCGGACCCTGCGTGACATGGAATATGCGGAGCGTGGCCTGAAAATGTCGCGTAAAGCCCTCGCTTCGGCTCGAGCAAAAGCCGCGAGCAATGACCTTACCAAGCTGGCTCTTATGGAAATTGAGGGCGATGCCATCGAGGAGGAGATTGAGTGGTTCAGAGCTCTCGGTGAGGCCCAAGCAGCCCTCGCGGAGCTTCAATCAGCCATGGGGACGAACTTCCGGGAGCTGTAATATCAAGAGAAATAATGGCCGAATATCCCAAATTACGTCCTGATTTGGAGGCATTCCCCCAACCGGATGGGCCCGGTCATCGTATCGTTGTTCTCAAGGACCCGGTTTCTCAGAAGTATTTTCGGTTGACGGAATTTGAATACCGCTTTCTTCAGGCCCTGGATGGGACGCGCAGCCATACCGAAGCCTCGACCGTGTTGAACAGCCGGGGCTATCACTACGGTCTCGACGACGCAAGGGAGATCATTACGCGGGCCACGCAAGCGGGTTTGCTACTCGGTACCCGCTTCGGAACCGCGAGCTTTCTGCTCGATCTAAAGCGACGACTTAAGAGCTGGAGGCGAAGTCGGACGCTTTCGCAAATCTATTTCCTCTTTATTCCCCTCGTGAACCCGGACCGTTTTCTCGGTAAAACCGTGGGCTATGTTCGTTGGTTGTGGAGTCCGTGGGTCGTCTACCCGGCCTGCTTCGCGATTCCCGGTGCCGTTTATATCCTCGCGGCGGAATGGACGAGCCTTCGGACGGAATTCCTATTCTTTTTCAATCTAAAGCATCTTGTATATCTATGGGTTACCATTGCACTTACTAAACTCGTCCATGAGCTGTCCCACGCGTACACGGCAAAGAGCTTCGGACTTCGCGTGCCCGAGATGGGGGTGGCGTTTCTTATTTTCTTTCCATGCCTTTACTGCAATACGACGGAGGCCTGGCAGCTTGCCGATCGAAGCCGGCGCATGGCGATAAGTGCAGCCGGCGTTCTGGCTGAGGCGGCAATCGCACTGTGTTCCGTATACGTCTGGTACGCGACGCGCCCCGGGGTGGTCCATTCGCTCGCGTTTCATCTCATGGGGGTGTCGTTGGCGTCCACCGTTTTGTTCAACGGCAACCCTCTCATGAAGTTTGACGGGTATTTTCTGCTCACCGACTACCTCGGACTGCCTAATCTCTTCCAAAAGGCCCAGGGATACCTCCGCTATCTGTTCATGAATCTCGTCCTAGGGATCCGGGGCGTCCGAGACCCTTCCCGGACGCGGCGGGAGAAACGGCTGTTCATGTTTTACGGTTCTGTGGCTCTTGCCTATCGCTTGGTGCTCTATTACGGTATCGTGACCGCGGTATACCTCCGTTTCGACAAAACGCTCGGCATGCTTCTTGCCGCCCTTGCCCTCGGGCTCTTTGTCGTGCGGCCCATTTGGAGGGGAAGCGTGGGTCTTTATGCCCGTCGTTCCGAGATTCGCCCCCGTTTCAAGGGAAGTCTGATCCTGGCCGGATCGCTTATCTGCGCAGGTGTAGTCCTGTTTGCACCGATCGGGAGCAACTCCGTATTTCCATGTCACGTCGATGCGGCCGGCAAGCAGAAACTGACCGTGCCTATGCACACCTGGGTGGACTCCGTGCTTATTCGGGCAGGCGCGACCGTGAAGAAAGGCGCGGTCTTGTTCCGGCTGGACACGTCCCTTCTGGAGCTTAACCTGGCAAGACAGGAGGTCATCCGCAACATCATCAAGGCGGAGGCGGATCTGTTACTCCTTGACGACCAGCGGCGAGCCGAGCTCCCCGGCAAGGAGATCGAGCTCATGCTGGCGGAAGACGAAATTCATCAAATCAAGGAACGGTTGATCGAGGCGAGAGGAGGCTTTATTGCGCCGTTCGACGGTGTGGTGACACGACTTGATCCGAAAATGAAGCGTGGGTATCAACCCGGCGAGGGGATCATTGTCGGAGAGCTGGAATCGACGGCAGCACCCATCATTCATGCTCTCGTTCCGGAGAGGGACATGGCTGCGATCCGAGAGGGCGAACGCGTGCGGGTGCTGTTTCCCATAGACGCCGGCGTGGAGTTTCAGGGACGTATCCAGGGCATAAGGCCTTTCTCCGAACGAGACTTGAAAGACTCTCCCTTTTCAAGCCGTTTCGGGGGCGATGTGCCCACCGAGGCCAAGGGAGGCGATCAGATGGACGTCCCGTTGGAAGCACAGTATGATTGTTCCGTCGTGCTGGACGAGGGTGCATTGAACGTTCCTTTAGGAATGACGGGAAAGCTGATCGTGGCGTTACCGCCGAGGAGTGTCGCCCACCGGGTGTTCCACCGACTGATGCAAACCATAAACAGGGAATCGCTCCTGTAAGGGTCGGTTCAAGGAGTGCGCCGAACGATGAGACTCGTCTTTGAATGACCC
>JAZDOF010000717.1:0-2881 GCA_043799015.1 Pseudomonadota bacterium
GATATAGCCCCCCCTAGACCCCTAGAGCTTTTTTCTTTGCTCGCCGTGGCCCTGAACACTCTCTTTAGTAGTAACGGGGCGTCATCCAGCAGGACCCCACGCGCAGAAGCGAACGCAGTTAGGCAGCGGGAGCTTCACTACACGGAAAGGAGTCGACAAGAATGGAACCGGCAGTGTTGGCAAGGAAGATCCTCCGGAATACTTTCGATTTCCCCCTGCCCCGGCAGGTGTGGGTCCTTACCTCACCGAAAAGATCAAAAGGTGGTGAAGTCATAGCAACAATTGAGAAAACGGCCCCTGGATATTTGGTCCACGCGCCGAAGGCAACGGTCATACCGATTCTGAAGGACGCAATTCAGGAAAAATCCCGGATATCTGCGTTGGCATTACTTCCGAAGGGCCCCGCGCGCGACTTCCTGCCGGTCCGCTTCGAGGCGGCTCAAATCTCCGACATGACGCGGGACGAATTAGCGGATGTCATGGAATTATGGTGGGAATGCCGAGACGACGTGGAGCATGGCCTTCTTACGCTCTCCGCGGAGCAGGAGGAAGAGTTGAAATACTCGTTTGCAGCCTTGACGGATACCGGCCGGTTTGTGGTTTGTGATCCGAGAGGGACCGCCGTCAAGCCTCCGGCGCTTTCACTCACCGATAATGAGTCCACGGCGATGGCAAAGAAGATTCTCAAGAGCGCCTATAACTTCCCCTTTCCGCGAAAAATTTTGATCACCTCTCCGCCTGAAAAGTCAAACGGCGGTATAACGGGTACAATTGAGAAAACCGCGGCCGGTTTCTTGATGCACATTAACAAGAGAACCACCCTGAAGGTTCTCAACCGCGCGATTCGAGCCAAGTACGCCATGTGGGCCCTGGCCTTGTTGCCGGAGGGCCCCGCGCTCGACTTCCTGCCGGTCCGCTACAGAACAGCCCAAATCTCCGACATGACGAGCGATGAGGCGCAGGAATTCCTTACAACCTGGTGGAATTCCATCCACCACGTTCAGCATGGTTTGAAAAAGCTCCCTGCGGAAGAGACCGAGAACTTGAAGCACGCTTGTTGGCGGATCTCGGCCGACGGTGAATTTTCCCCGGTTTAGCAGTAATAGTTACTCGTCATCCCGCGGGCAGTCTTCGTTGCCCGCGGGGCCGCTCCTCCACGCTCGGTCCTGACACATCGACGAGGAGGAAGACATGCGCATCGTGAGATCAGTCCAAATGCTCGCTTCCGGTGTTGTTGAGTTGACGGTCGCCAGACCGAATCGCCACAACCTTAGTTTATAGGCGATTCTTACTCGTACAAGGTTTTCATACTCGCGATCACTTCCGCCACCTCGCGCACCAGATTGTCGGGTTTTCGCAAGCGCCCGGCGTCGCCGAAGGAGAGGATCCACGCCTTCACCTCGGGTTCCGATGATGCCGTGAATCTGATAGTCAGCGTATCATCATGCAGCTCCATTGATTGATCCGGGCTCCAATGGCGTTCCGCAACGTGTACTGCGGCCCAATCGGTGAACTCCGCCTCCACTTCAAAAGGTTCTTCTTGCTTAATGATGCCGAACGTCCGGTTGAAGCTCTTCTGGAAATCATATTCCTGGGGTACGTCGAAGGGGGTTTTCTGGTCGGCCTTCTCCACTTTTCTTATTCTATGAACAGCGAGCAGCGGGTCGAATTCGGGCCGCACATACTTCGTGCCCGGTTCCATAGCCTTCAGGGCGTGGACATAGAGTGCATCTTTATGTGCGAATATCGTTAATGGTTTGATGTGGAACGTCTTCGCCTCTTTGCTCCACATCCCCTTGTAGGTAATCCTGCACACCCGGCGTTCGTCTATCGCCTCGATCAGCGTCGTTATCGTGTTCCGATGCGCCGAGTAATTAATGGTTCCGGGCCGAATAGACCCAAATCCCTTAACCGGTGGTTGACGTTCTCCGCGGACCAGCGGCCGCGTATTGTCCAGAGCGTTTGTGACCGCCTTGAACAGATCTTTCCCAAGAAGTTGCTGGGTAAAGGCACAGCACATCCACAGCAGGTCCATTTCCAGCAAGGAGAGGCCGGCGGCGGCCGGGATGGGATTCGGGGTGCTTATCCGGAAAAGGGCTTCTTTGCCGTCCGGGATTCGCTCCACCACCACGGAATGGGCCTCTTGGATGTCCTTCAGGAGCCGCGAAACGGTGGCTTTGGAGCATTCCAGCGTTTCGGCAAGTTCGGTCAGCGAGAGAGGGCGCCGGGCAAACAACAGTCGGGCAAAGAGCGTTATGATTCTCTGGCCATGGCTTATCGGGCGGGGCATGGATGTTCTCTCCTTCTGAGATTGTTACGGTGCGGCGAAGCTTTCGATTCGGGGCCTGAACGCGTACGCCGATCTACACGAGAAGGTACCCAAGAAAAGTGGCGGCCTCAAGGAAGAAAGTAGGAACGTCCTTCATACTACGAAACGCAAGAGAGGTACAACCCTGACGGACCCGCGGTTTATAATGGGACAAGATTCGCATGCCGAATGCACCACAGGGATCGACCATACAAGAGGAGAACAAGAACCATCCCTACTTTTTTTGGAAGTTCCGGGTGGTGCCGCTCTTAATAGAGTTAGGCAAGAAGCGATTCGGAGACGCGGCAATTGGAGAAGGTGTGTGGTGGAAGATGCTCTGCGGTAAGCCAGCCGTTGCTTGAACCACCTTCGAGTAATTGCCCGTGTCGGCTCCGGACGAGATCACCGGCTTAACATCAAGGAAAGGAGAATCGAAATGGCCTCGTGCAGCACATGCGACACATCCGGCGGCAACATGCAAACCTGCGAAAAGTGCGGACAGGTTTGGTGCAAGAATTGCGCACTCAAGGGAAAAGGGCCGTACCCAAAGCAAACGGCGGCTAACAAGTGCCC
>JAZDOF010000733.1:0-4273 GCA_043799015.1 Pseudomonadota bacterium
CTCGTCGATCCCGATAAGCCGGGCCGCCGCGATGGTCGCTCCGTCCGCTTTACCGTTACGATCGGGCGGCGTGACAACTACGATTCGCTTTACCCCCGCCACCTTTGCAGGCACCCCGGCCATCATCATCATGGAAGGAAAAGACCCCTTCCCGCGAGGTACATACAACCCTACCGAAGGGATCGGAACAACCCTTTCGCCCGCGACGATACCGGGAGCTATCTCCATCTCCCATGTCGGAGGCTCCACTTGGCGTTCATGGAACTTTGCAATGTTGGCTATGGAAACCTCCATAGCCTCCCGCAGGTCCGAGGGAAGGGACCGCACGGCATCCTCAGCTTCGTCTTCCGTAACCCGAAACCCGGAAGGCTCCATGTCAACCGCGTCAAATCTCTTCGTGAGCTCCCGCACCGCCTGATCGCCCTGATCGCGGACGAGTTCGACCAGTGGCGCCGCCTGTTCCATCAGGTCCCGAAGGTTTAGCCCGCCTCGCCGGTATATGGACCTACGTTGAGTTTCGTCCAAATCGTCCAGCAAATAGTAGTTTATCTTCATCCATGGCCTCCGGCGGAACTGCGGCGTTCGGTAAGCCTCCGTTCCGGTTTGCAGCGGGTATGGTGGCATGGAAGGCGCGCGTCGGTCAATACCGACTTGGTCGGGAAGTCGGATTCGTCAAGTACTCATTCACTTACGGGGGGAAATTCCAATCTCAACGTGGCGCAGGCTTTCCAGCCTGCGAATTTTCTTAGTGCGATCTCGGCAGGCCGGCAAGCCTGCCCCACAAGAATGAAGGGTTACATTCGCCACGTCCACAGGTATTGATACCAACCAAGAAGACTGGTAGACTGAAGGAGCGTCTCAGCACGGCCCCACCGCCTCTTCCGTGGTGAGACCATATCGTATGGCCCTCCGGAGGCCGGACACCGGGGCCGGGCGAAGCATGCGGCGTTTAACCCTAGGAGAAATCAACATGAACAAGCTCATCATCGGCCTGATTCTGGTAGTTACGGCCTGCCAAGTCGCCACGGCTCAATACGACGTTGCCCCTGCCGGGGCGTTCGGGCCCGACGGCGGACTGCAATACGTCCTCCCGACCGGCACCGCTTCCGTCATCCGCACGGGCCCACTGCCTATTTCTCCGGTTCCGCAATATCCCATATCGGCTCAGTATTGGGTGTCTTACCCCTTCCTGGCGGTCCCCACGGCCGCGGGCCCCGAAACGTCCGACAAGTGACATATTAACGGATCGTTTCGGAATCACCTGTTGTCCCTCGTTCTTCAAACCGCCTTGTAGGGGCCGGCGCCGGTCGAGCTTGAACGGATACCGGCCATGCTGAGGATCTACGCATCGGCCGGATGGTCAAAGGGTGCCCTGGTTCAACACTTTCCTGATGGCCCCCAAAATGGCCTTGCCGTCGTAGGGCTTGCTGATAAAGCCGCATGCTCCCTTCCCCGCTTTGTCGGAAAGGGGACCGTTTTGCGGGTATCCGGAGGCCACCAACACCTTCACTTTCGCGTTGATTCGCAACAACTCTTCCAGGCAACGTTTACCCCCCATTCCCGGCATGATCATGTCGAGGACTACTATTGAGATTTCGTCGGCAAATCCCGAATATATCTCCAGCGCCGCTTCTCCGCCGTGAGCGGTAAGCACTCGATATCCACCCATCCGGATCATCTGCCTGCCTATCTCTCGAACACGATCATCGTCATCCACCAGGAGTACCGTTTCCGTGCCGAATGCCGGCATCTCGCCGGTAACGGCGAGGTCTTCAATTATGGAGCTTCCGGCTGCGGGAAAATAGATCCTAAAGGACGTTCCGGTACCAGGTTCGCTGTCGCAAGCGATGCACCCTCCCAGTTGCGACACTATGCCGTGTACCATGGCTAAACCCAGCCCGGTCCCTTCCCCATCGGCCTTGGTGGTGAAGAACGGCTCGAATATGCGATCCATCAGACCGGGTTCCATTCCGATTCCGGTGTCGGATACCGTCAGCAATACATATTTGCCCGGCTTTGCGTTCAGAGCGGTCCGTGGAAGCTCATCGGTCATGGATATGTTGCTCGTCTCGATGATTAGCTCTCCTCCGTAAGGCATGGCTTGTTGAGCATTCACGGCGAGATTGATCAGTACCTGCTCGATTTGAACCGGGTCGGCTTCGATAATTCTCAACCCATCCGCAAGAATCGGTCTGACGTCGATCATCTTGGCCATGGTCCGTCGAAGCAGTCTTTCAACCTTTCGAATCTCCTCGTTCAGGTCCATCGGGCGAGTCTTAGGTTCCGTTTTTCTGCTGAAGGTCAGTATTCTCGACACCAGTTCGGCGCCATCCCGGGCTGCTTTGCGAATAATCTCCAGCTTCTGTACGTCCGGATCCGATGCATTTCCGCAAATCAGGAGCAGGTCGGTGCAGCCCAGGATAGCTTGAAGCAAGTTATTGAAGTCATGGGCAATACCGCCTGCCAGCGTGCCGACCGCTTCCATCTTCTGGGCGTGGAGCAATTGCCTCTGGAGCATTA
The DNA here is from genome assembly GCA_043799015.1 of Pseudomonadota bacterium. GTDB lineage: Bacteria > Desulfobacterota > Desulfomonilia > Desulfomonilales > Desulfomonilaceae > JAZDOF01. The sequence goes on from JAZDOF010000733.1 coordinate 2,521, forward strand.
TTTCGGTCGTGACATCTCGCCCCACGATCACGTAGTTTACGGTTCGACCCTGTCGGTCTCTGACGGCCGAAATGGTAGCCGTTTCCTCGAACACGGTCCCATCTTTCTTCTTGTTGGTCAATCGTCCCCGCCAAACCTCGCCCTTTTGCAGCACGGCCCACATTTCATCATAGAAAGCTTTGTTATGTTTTTCGCTCCCTAGTATTTTTGGGTTTTTGCCGAGCACCTCGTCTTTTGCGTAACCGGTTATCTCTTCAAAGGCAGGATTGACGTAGAGTATGGAACCTTTCGCGTTCGTGAGAATCACGCTCTCTCCCGCCTGTTCCACTGCGGCATATAGCCTGGCCCGTTCCACGTCGGCTTCTTTTCGCGCCGTAACATCGCGAGCCGTGCCGTGCACTCCTACGACCTTCCCTTCCTTCCTGAGCAACCGACTGTTCACCTCAAGCCACACAAGACGGCCGTCTTTCGCTCGCACGGCCGTTTCGTAGGAGCCGCTTCCTTCCCAACCGCTCTTGTTTATTAGTGAGGGGTATTCCACGGTTATAGGAAGGCCGGCGTGGTCAATGAGTCCCATGACGCCAAGCTTTAGGCACTCCTCCGCATCGTATCCCAGGAGTCTGGAAAAGGCTTCATTAACCGAAATGAAGCTGCCTTCAAGGTCATGGGTATAGATAAGGTCGGTGGAATTCTCGAATAGGTCTTTGTACTTTGCCTCGCTTTCCGCGAGAGCGGCCTCGGCCTTCTTCCAATCCTCCACATCTCTCGTAACCGAGAGAATATGGTCCTCTCCGTTGAGAGCCACGATCCTTGCCGACATCAGCCCGGTCCTTGCCGTGCCGTCTTTGAGGCGGAACTTGGCCTCAAGGTTTCTCACATGTCCCGTCTCCCGTAATGCATCTACCAAGCGCAGCCTGTCCTTCGGGCCATGCCAGATCGAGACTTCTTCGTAGGTCTTGCCTAGTACTTCATCCCTGGTGTAGCCTGTAAGCTCCGTAAAACCGGAATTCACGTCAACGTAGAGCCCGTCCGACATCCGGTTGATGTTGACCGCATCGGGGCTGGTTTGGAACGCGAGCCTGAATCGCTCCTCGCTCTCCTGCAATTTTTCCTCTGCGGATTTGCGGCGTACAATACGCCGAACCCCCTCCATGAGGAGCCTCAGTTGTCGGACGTCGTTCTCATCGTAATCGGTCCGTTTGTTACCGACCCCGGCTACGATCACAATGCGTCCGTCGTCAAGAATAGGGACGTTCATATGTCTCAGGATTTCCACATGGCCCTTAGGATACCCTTTTTTGGCGGGATTCGGCACGCTGTAATCGTTTGTAATTACCGGGCGACGTTGCCGGACCGCCTCACCCCATAGCCCCGTCTCTTTGACAAGATATCGCAGCGGCGTCTCTTCCATCGAGCATCCTCGCATGGCTTCCTGCGACCAGGCGTGCATGGTCAGGACTTCTTCATCTTCATCTGCAAAAGCCACATATCCAATGGAACTGCCGGTCAAGCGAACGGCCTCCTCCATTGCAAAGGCCGCCAATTCGCCGAGGTCGGCTTCCCCCATGTCCCCGAGTCGAATCAGGGCTTCAAGTCGCTGAGCATTGAGGTCTCTGTCTTCTTCCGCACGTTTTCGTTCGGTAATGTCGATTCCGACCCCGAAGGAGCCCTTGAAGTTTCCGTCCGGATCAAAGATCGGCGTACCGCAGAGGCCTGCATGTACCGGGGTGCCGTCCCGGCGAATGAACGTAAC
>JAZDOF010000743.1:0-2017 GCA_043799015.1 Pseudomonadota bacterium
TTTAATGATCCTGGAGAAATAGTGCTCTCATCTCCAGAAGTGATTGCATACATTAAGAAGAACCCCAATGTAAACAAGTCCACCTTCGATGCAGAACTCCTCAAGCTCTCCCAAGAGGGCAAGGTAAGCCTTCTCTCTTTCGATGATCCTGGACGATTCAGCGACGCGCAGAAGGCCGAAAACCTCATAGGCGTGGACGTGGACAAGCGGGTATCGGCAAGCGGGAAGCAGTGGTTCAACGCCGTGGTGCCACGGGAAAAAACCATGCTATCCATTATCAACGACGACAAGTGGTCCGCCGATGAGTGGGTGCGGAACGTGATTGAGGGCGGGAAGGACCCGAAGGCCACACCGACACAAAAAGCCTCTGCTAAACGTGCCCAGGAGGCGAAGGAGTATTTCGAGGGGGACGAATACCGGGAGGATACCGCAGCGGCCACAAAGACCATAGTGGGGCAGGCCGGACAGGGCAAGCTCACCTGGCGGGGAAAGAAGATCGACACCACGGTTCTGGAGCGCTGGATCAGCTCACCCGAACACTACTTTGAGAAAATTCCGGCTGCATGGCGGGTATTCCAGGCGGCCATGGACCGGGAAGACGACTACCACCGAACCTACATGCACCTGACGGCGAACGACGCTGACCTCGTCGCGATTCGGCAATTCCGAAAAGAGCGAGAAAAAGAGTACGAACGCCTCATGAACCTAATGGTTGCAGCAGACCAGAACCGAAAGAACTACACAGAAGAGGGCCTTCGAACGAAGGGATTCAGCGACCAGGCTATTGCGGCATGGAAATCCTATCGGGGTATCATGGACCGGGGGTTTGACGCCCTGACGGCAGAAATCCGGAAGATCATCGAAACATGCGAACGGCTTGGAATGCCGTTGCCCGACGTCGTGATCCATGACGAATCAGGGGAAACGGTCACAGTCGATCTCAAAACCGCCCTTGCCCAAATGGGAGACCTCCGAGGGTCTTATATGCCCCGCAGCAGGCCCGCAAAGCGGATTGTCATGATGGCCACAAAGGAAGGGGTGAACCCGATACGGGAGCATTTTGACCTTGGGCTTGTAAACCCGGAAGGGTCATGGTGGAAGGACACGTTGAACCGGTGGACGCCTCTTGAAAAACGAGTGCGGCAGCTACGCGACATGGGATATGATGTGACCGTTGAAGAATCGCGCGCTATGCCGGAAGACGTGTTCCAGCTCGCGGGGAAAACGGTGGCCATTGGGGCCATGCTAAACCAAGCCCTTGAACGCGCACAGGGCCGCATGGCGAAAAAGGCAGCAGCCAAAGAAAAACCGATCGAGGAAGCGAGTTACGACGAGGTTATGGCGGCATTCGACCAAATGAGCGAAAAGGAATCCGATATTGCTTCTTTGTTTGCAAACGAGCTTGCCGAAAGCCTTGCCAACACCATCAAGGGCCGTGGATTCCGAAGCGGCATGATTGCGCGAAATAAAGCAAAAGGAAAAGCCGTGTGGGTTGGGTACGAGACCGACCTGTTGAAAAGTGCGGCTCAGTATGTCTCGGGGCTCTCTGCCGGTATCGCCAAACGCGACATGGCGGCAAAGATGGTCAAAGCCTTTTCGGGGACCGACATAGACCGGAAAGATTATGCCTCCGACGAGGAATACATGAAGGAGGTCGAGCGGCGCCGGATCGACCCCACGGAGCAGCGGAACGCTTTTCATGACGTGACGAAATTCATGGAACACGTTTTGCGCAACGAGGAGTTTGCAGACCGGGTCATTGGGGCCATTAAGGGCGCGGTAGTGCTTAAATACATCGCCGGAAGGCTTGCGTCTCCGCTTATCAACTTGACTGCACTGGTTACATCTGTCCCGGCGGCCATGCACGGATATGGCGACATCCCATTCGCACCGGGGTTACGGTCTCTCGGGCGCGCCATGGCGGATTATCGCACATGGCGATGGGGGGACGCCTCGACGCTCAATCCAGACACCAAATGGATCATGGACCAGATCCACGAGCGCGGGTGGCACAACG
>JAZDOF010000760.1:0-4029 GCA_043799015.1 Pseudomonadota bacterium
GGAGAAGACGATATCGCTGCAAACTGGGGGCATGTTCATGGAGGATTTGATAACGAGACTTGCCCGGGCGTTGAAGCGGAGATACGGGCAGGCGATCTGGGGTATGGTCGAGGAAGAGATTTCGCGGTTAAGCATTGTGGGAGTTCCTCCGAGAACGACCCACAACCCTCCCCACCGGATCAAGAGACTTCAGATAGGACTGACGGACCGGTGTAACCTGGTCTGTCGCCACTGCCCTAAGTTGCCGGGATCAAACGCAACTTCGATTACCTTGTCTCTCGCCCGGTTTTCGCGATACTTGTCGTCGTTTTCACCCGAATGGTTCGACATACTCGTGGTGAGCTCGGGCGGAGAGTTGACCCTTATGGAGAATCTCCCGGATTACCTCTACTTGGCGAAGCGGGCCGGCTGGAACGACGTGCGGTTCTTCACGAACGCAACCCGCATCAATGATGCGCTGTTCGAAGAAATCATCGTGCAGAAGTTGATTGGATCCATCGGCATCTCCATTGAGGCGGCGAACCCGGAACTATACGAGAATATCCGGAAGAGCAACCACGAGACGTTCCTGGGCTTCTTGAAAAGTCTTACCCGCCTCAGAGACCTCTACAGATCGCCGATGAAATTCGCTTTCGCCGTTACGTGCATGAGGGAAAATCTTCACGATCTTGAAAACATAGCCGGGCTCGCCGTCCACCATGGGATTGATGAGATCGTCATGGTCCACATTGACCCTTTCTACGGAGCCGACTCCAACGTGAAGGGCAAACTGTGCGTGCCGGAGCAACATCTGCGGACATTGGACAGGAGTGCCGTGCTCCAAGTCTTTGAACGAGTCGTGCGGATTGCAGAGGACCACGGCATATCACTCGTTCTCCCCGAGCCTTATCCCGAGATCACCAACGACGATATGTCTCGTCACAACGTGATCGAGGGACAGGGGTATCTCTGCACGGTGCCGTTCAGATACGTCCAGGTCGACTTCGACGGCGAGGTGTTTCCGTGTTGCCGTCACAAGAGACAAGAATACTTCGGCAATATCAATAAGCTTGATTTTCCGTCCATATTCGAGAATCTCAAGTACGGCCGGCTGCTTCGCAGTCTGAGAGTCGGGAGCAAGCCCATAGACATGTGCCGTGGGTGCGGTTGCCTGCTGGGAGAGAATCTCAGCCTATGACCGGCCGCTCCGCAGGATTCGCCGCACCCGGCGAAGCCTTGCGGAATGAGACGTCGTGTTCACCTGAAAGTCCTACTCGGGGATTCCACGCTCCCTATACAATGCACCACCACGTGTTCGGCGCAGGGGTCCCCCATCGCGATGCCGAGAGGTTGGGCTGTTACGGTGAACCGTTGCGGTCCGGGAAGGCTATGCGACGCTCAGACCGTCGGCCCGGGAGAAGTGAGAATCCACGAACTCCCTTACCACCCCCAAGGTGTGCAGGAGCGGCTCCTCGTCCCTCAGTTCCAACACCCACCAGTCACACAACGGCAGGTCGGACAATCGTTGAAGGCGGTCTTCAAGGTCGGAAAGCCGGCGGGGAGGCACATGACCATCCGAGGTTTCTTCGTGGTACACGTGAGCATTGAGAAAACGCTCGGGATGTGGAGAAACAAAATCGTTCAATTCGTGGAGCCTGTCCAAAACCATGGGGCTCACCCGGGCGTGTCCGATGTCCAGGGTGGCCCAGCAGCCGGTCTTCCGGATCACCTTTTCAAACAAACTGGGCCTGCTCGTCCAGCCCCATGCCAGGTTCTCCACGCAAACCCGTATCCCGAGATTCGCTGCCGACCGTACAATGGACGCAATACCGGCGAGCGTCTTTTCCCAGGAAAGGTCTCCTGTGGAATCCCTCCCCAAACCTATGTGAATCGTCACGACCCTGCCGTTCAATTTTGAAATGAGACGGCACACGGAGCGTAACATATTCACGGCCCCGTGTGCCTCGTCCGGGTCGACGGCCCCGACGTCGGTGTTGAGGAAGAAACAGTGATAGCGCATATCGAGTGGATACAGACCGGAAATGGTCTTGGCGAGTTCCGCCTCTTCCGTTCGAGTCCGGGGAAGGTTCTCCCCGGTAAAGCTCCAGTCTATTCCGTCAAAACCATAGTCCAGGGCGAATTCCTTGAGACGTGTTTCCGAAGAAATGAAATTGCAGCATGCCAATTTCGGGGGGTGTATCACTGTCCTATTCCTTCCTCACCGACTTTTGGCGAGATTGAGATCCACATCAACGGAGTGTTTCCATGAATGCCTGCACCCGCGTCTTGATTTGCTCCACATCTTCCATGCCGTAGTCCGTATCGATCCTCAGAGTGGGAATCCCGTTCATCTCCAAATTCTTTTCAACCGGGAACGATTCCATCTGATACGGCTGACAGAACTGCAAGCCGTAGTGAATCACGCCGTCCGCTCCGTACGACGTCTTCATTTCTTTCACGTGATCCAGGCGATCCGGATTCGGGGTGAAGATTGCACAATCCACCTTGAAATGGCGCTCAACGATCGCGTCCATCAGTTCGTCGACGCTCGTGCCGGAGTCATCGGTAAGATTTCTCGTCCCTCTCTCACCCACGCAGGATTCCTCGCCTACGATTGCCGCACCGGAGGTTTCCACTATCCAGGGGAGCTTCCAGTTGGGCACGGCCATTGGGCAGCCCGACATGAGTATCCGGGGGGTGCCTTTGGGGAAAACCCCTTCACCTGCCGAAATTCTCCCCTCCAGTTCGTCGCAGATCTTATTCACGGAATCGGTAAACCTGATCGGATCATCGTAAAAGTAGACCTGATTGATCAGGAGTGCATCCAGACCCGAGATGGGAACCGGATCGGCCTTTCTCAATTCGGCGAGTCGATGCACCGCCTTCCTCTTGTTGTTGACGATCTCGATTCCTCTCTTCAGACGTGAAGCATCTATGGCCGTTCCCGTGAGTTCCTCGACGGCTTTCTTGAACCGTCCGTATTCCGCTTTCAGGAGCGCCCGGCCTTCCAGCGATTTGGTTTGAGGCAGATCCATGACATACAGATTGGGAACGAGTTCATCGAGTACTTCGTATGCCTTCTTCTTACCGTCACAGGTGTTCTCCCCCACGATCATGTCGGCTGACTCGATGTACGGACAGACCTTGCCGAGCTTGAACCCGAAAGCGGACTTGATCAGTGAACAGGTGTTGCGCGGCAGGAACTTGTCGACTTCTTCCACGGCGAAATCCGCACCCGTGCAAAGGCCGACGAGTGTGGCATCCGCGGCCCGGACGATCTCTTCCGGCACGAAGACACAGAACGAACCGATGACCTTGTGCCCTTCCTTCTTTCCGTCAATGAGCTCCTTAATGCGGAGCCCATGGACTTCGGACATGACGAAGTTGAAGTAGTCCATGCCGGCCGGCCGGCCGGATTGGCTCAAATAGATATCCTGGAAGCCCTTACCCAGGACCTGCAAGAGCATGTCATGGCCCTCGAGATTTAGTCCCAGTTCACTCCACATCTGCTCGTAGTTTTCGCTCATGAATCCTCCTCCCTGTACTCGTGGAAACGGAGACAGTGCCGTACTATAGATACAACACGATTCGGAAGATCAGATCCTCCGATTGAAAAGACGGTACGATCACCGGCATGGAATGTCAAGGCAAATCCCGGTAACGGCGGCAAGCCTCTAATGATTAATGCATGAGGGTCGTATATCCGGCTGCGCGGCCGGCGGCGGAACGTGAGGAGGGTTGGAAAATAGGTAAACGTAATGTCGATGGATAGGAGTGCTAAATGACTACATGGCGAGGGGCGCGCTTTGCCGTCAGTCTCGCTGTGACCCTGACGAATCACTTCAGGGCTCCCACAAGTGGGACACGTCAAGAAATATGCCTTGACATATATCGGAGCGACATATATCACAATAACCAGAGGAGACACCATGGATATTCAGTCCATACTGCTGGGCTTCCTCATGCACCAGAGCATGACCGGATACGATCTCAAGAAGGCATTCTCCATGTCCTTCGCCTTCTTTTCAGGTCTCAGCTACGGCTCCATCT